>JACDBQ010000173.1 GCA_013694845.1 Acidobacteriota bacterium | reverse complement strand
CCGCTCGGAGGACTGGTCGGCGTATCAAGCCGTCAACGCTCGATTCGCGGAGGCTGTCTCCGCAGAGCTGACGGACCCTTCCGCCCCTGTCTTCATCCAGGACTACCATCTCGCGCTCGTCGCGTCGGAGTTGAGACGGCGGCGCCCGAACGCCAGGACCGCCCTCTTCTGGCACATCCCCTGGCCCGACCCGGACCGTCTGCGCATGTGCCCCTGGCGGACGGAGATCATGGCGGGGCTACTTGCCAATGACCTTCTTGCCTTTCAGCTCGAGCGCGACCGCCGTAACTTCCTGCAGTGTGTTCGAGACGAGTTGCCGGTGAAGGTCCATCGCAGCGTTGTGCGTTTTTCAAGTCATTCCACCCACGTCGTCTCGGCGCCCATCGGCGTCGATTTCGACAGGATCACCAGGATCGCCAACGACCAGACGCTGGAACGTGAAACCGCGCGACTGAGACGCGAGCTCCAGCTCGAGGGACCGGAGCTCGTGATTGGCGTCGGCGTGGACCGTCTCGATTACACCAAGGGAATTCCCGAACGGCTTGCGGCCATCGATCGACTGTTGACGAGTGACCCTGACCTGCGGAAGCGATTCGCCTTTGTTCAGATCGGTGTGCCGTCACGATCGAAGCTGGAAAGCTATGCCTCGATCGAGCGGGAGATCGACGATCTGGTCGCCGACATCAACCGTCGTCATGGAGAAGGCCTCGGCCGAGGACCGATCCGCTATATCAAATCGTCGCTGAAGATCCGCCGGCTCGTAGCCCTCTATCACCTTGCCGACTTCTGCATCGTCAGCTCGCTGCACGACGGCATGAACCTGGTCGCCAAGGAGTTCGTGGCCGCGAGGAGCGATGAGGCGGGCGTCCTGGTCCTGAGCGAAATGACCGGGGCGGCCCAGGAGCTGACAGACGCGCTGATCATCAATCCCTATGACGTGGACGGCTTTGCCGGGGCGATCCGGCGCGCGCTCGACATGCCGGTCGAGGAGCGGCGCCGCCGCATGCACGCGATGCGCCGTGTGGTTGCCGGACACGACATTTTCGTCTGGGCAGCCGAGATCCTCGGAGGACTCGAGCGGATGACGCCCCGGCCGCGTCTCGTCCGCGGCTCGGACGTCCGCTGGACGGCGGTGACCGGCAACCCGCCACGCTGAGCAGGCCCCTGCCCGGCGGCACTTTGATACGATGGATTTTTCCGGAGAGACCGAGGTCCATGCCAGAGACACGCATCACCGTTGCGCACAGCCCTGATTCCGACGACGCGTTCATGTTTTACGGCTTGGCGAGCAACAATGTCGATACCGGCGGGATTGTCGTCGACCAGGTACTCGCGGACATCGAAACATTGAATCGCGCGGCTTTCGATGGCACCTACGAAGTCACAGCCGTGTCGTTCCATGCCTACGCCCACCTCGCCGACAAGTATGCGCTGCTCGCGCACGGCGCCAGCATGGGTGACAACTACGGACCGATCGTCGTCGCCCGGGCCGGTAGTGGCCCGCAGGGCGTGAAGGGCAGCCGGATCGCCATCCCGGGCACGCTGACGACGGCCTACCTGACGCTGCGGCTCTACGAACCAGACTTCGACTACGTCGTGGTGCCCTTCGATGAGATCCAGCACGCTGTGCTCGACGGCAAGGCGGAAGCGGGGCTCCTGATTCACGAAGGGCAGCTGACCTACCAGGACGAGGGGTTGCGCAAGATCGTCGACCTCGGTGAGTGGTGGTCGGAGCGCACCGGCGGGCTGCCCCTGCCGCTCGGAGGCAACATCATCCGGCGCGACCTGGGCCCGGACTTGATCCGGAAAGTCTCGAAGCTGCTGCACGACAGCATCGCGTACGCGCTTTCACACCGCGCTGACGCCGTGAAGTACGCGGAACAGTTCGGCCGCGGCCTCGATCGTGAGAAGACGGACCGGTTCGTCGGCATGTATGTGAACGAACTGACGCTCGGGTACGGCGAGCGCGGGAGGCAGGCGGTCGAGCGGCTCATGACCGAGTCCTTCGAGAAGGGATTGATCCCGCAGCGCGTGCCGGTCGAATTTGCGGTCTGACGCTGACGGACCAGGCGAGATCCGCGAAAACGAATCCGTCCCGCTCGACGACCTCTCCCACCTCGGCGTGAATGCGGCGTGAGAACATCGGGCCGGCGAGGGCGCAGGTGTGAAACTCGCCGCGTTCGCCGCATGGATCAACCGTCGGCGGCAGATCCGCGAGCAGGGTGTCATCGAATCGTCGCCCCGCCAGGGCCGGATCGACGACTCGGGGATCGACGCACGTCAGCCGGGCCTCGAGGCCGCCGGCGATCATTTCGCGCGCCAGGCGTCCTGTCGGCTCTCCCCATAGAGGGAAGAGCGGCTCGAGACCGCTCCCTCGAAGCCGGTCTTCGCGATATTTGCGGATGTCTTCCAGGAACAGGTCGCCGAACGCTACGTGGGTGAACCCGTCGCCGAGAGCCTGCTGGACCGCCGCGGCCATCCGCCCGTCATAGACCTCGTTGGTGCACGGCGACGGAATAGTGATGGTCATGAGCGGCAGCCCGGCGGCGTTCGCCTGTGCGCGCAGCACACTCGTGCGAACGCCGTGCATGGCGACGCGGTCGAACGCCTCCGACACCGTCGTGAGTAACGCAGCCGCTGTCCCAGGCGCCTGCTCGCGCAGACGGTGCAGCATCCAGGCGCTGTCCTTGCCGGTGCTCCAAGAAACGAGGATCTTCATCGTTCCGGGTGCAGGACTCGGGCGATGAGCTCGACCCCTTCGGCAACCCGTGGACCGGGTATTACCGTCCGGGGGTCGGAGATGATGTGCACGCGATGATTCTTCACGGCCGGCACTGACGCCAGCTGACCCCAGGCTGCCACTTCCCTCTTCTCATCCTCAGGGGACAGCGGGTCGGCGCGAAGCTCCAGGATGACATCGGGCCGGCGCGCCAGCACCAGCTCGGTGGTCGCCTGCACGGCCTGGCGCTTCATGTCGCCGAAGACGTTGTCGCCGCCGGCCGCCGTGACCATGTCGTGAATGAAGCCGTAGCCGCCGCTCGCGTAGATGCCGCGCAGGGAGAAGCTCTCGCGGCCGAACACGATGAGGGTGCGGGGACGCGTGTTCGAGGCGACGCGCCGGCGCACGACGACGAGCCGCGATTCGATTTCCCTGATCAGCGCGTTCGCGCGCTCGTGTTCCCCGATCCGATCCGCGAGCTGAAGGATGGTCGTGGTCACGTCCGCGAGGCCGGCATGACTGTAGACGAACACCGGCACCCCGGCACGATCCAGCTGCGTTCGCAGGTCGACCTGGCTGCCATACACCGATACGAGATCCGGATGAAGGGAGAGGATCCGCTCCAGGTCGGGGTCGAGCAGCGCACCCACACGCTGCAGCCTGGCGACCTCGGGTGGATACCGGTCGAAGCTGCTGACTGCGATGACCCGATCACCCGCTCCCAGCGCGAACAGCATCTCGGTCACCGCCGGGATGAGCGAGATGACCCGCCGAGGGGCAGCCTGCGTCTGGGGCGACGGGCCAATCACGAGGCACACGAAGCCCGCAACGAACACAAAGAATAGAGAGTTCTTCTTCTTGCCCTGCATAGTGTCCTTAGTGGCCGTTGTGTTGTCCGCGTTGGAGCCGTTAGCTGCGTCTCACCAATAGCCACAAAAAGAACGGCCCCCCGATGAGCGCCGTGATGACGCCTACCGGCAGTTCGAGCGGCGACAGCACCGTTCGCGCCACGGCATCGCACCCGATCAGGAACGCCGCGCCGAAAAGCGCCGACGCGGGCAGCACGATGCGATGATCGGACCCCACCAGCAGCCGCACCAGGTGCGGCACGATGATGCCGACGAAGCCGACCGGTCCGCCGACGGACACCGCTGCGCCGGTGGCCAGGGATGCGCTCAGGAAGGCCAGCCGTTGCGCCGCCAGGACGTTGAGCCCGCGGGTTTCGGCCGCGTCCGACCCCAGGTTCAGCAGGTTCAGGGGGCGCGCCAGCCAGGCGAATATCACGAATGCCACGACTACCAGCGGCAGGGCGGTCAGGAGCGGCTGGTAGCTGCTGATATCCAGGTCACCCATCAGCCACCGCAGGATCCGGAAGGTCTCAGAGAAATCAGCGAAGTACTGGACGAACAGAATCAGCGCCGAGAAGAACGCGTTCATGGTCACGCCGGCCAGCAGCAGGACGTTCGTCGAGAGACCGCGGTGACGCGCGCTGGCGAGCGAGTAGACGATCGCCACGGCCATCAGCGATCCGACGAAACTCGCGAGCGGTGCCGCTGGTATGCCCAGCCATGCGAGGGACCAGCCGAAGGTGATCGCGAGCATCGCCCCGAGCGCCGCGCCGGCCGAGACACCGAGGGTGAACGGCGTGGCGAGCGGATTGCGCAGGAGTCCCTGGAAGACCACCCCCGCACTCGCCAGCATGGCGCCAACCAGCGCACCGGCGAGGGTGCGGGGCAAACGCGCGACGAAGAAGATCTGGGCATCCGTGTTTTCGGCTAACGGAATGCTTCGATCGAAGACCCGCGCAAGGCTGATCGGGGTTGAACCGATGAGCGGCGCCCCGACAATGGCCGCCAGCGCGAGACCGCCGAAGATCACCAGCGTGAACACGAGCCGTCGTCCGAGGCCGGGGAGGCTCGCGGTCACTCCGCCGCCTCGCGCTGGCCGCGGGCCTGCTCGTTGACCCGCCTGACGGGCACGACGGTAAGGTATCCCGTCCGTTCGTGTCTGGTGACGTCGGCATCGACGTCGTACAACTGCCCGACGAGCAACGGCGTGAGCACGTCGTCGACCGTGCCGGATGCGAGTACCTGCCCGCCCTTGAGCATCAGGAGCGTCTCGCACAGGGCGGACGCGAAATTCAGATCATGCGTGGACACGACAACCGAGAGCGCGTGCGCGTCGTGCAGCTCCCGGAGCAAGGCGGCTGTTTCGAGCTGGTACTTCAAATCCAGCGCCGCCGTGGGTTCGTCGAGCAGCAGCACCGCCGGTTCCGAGGCGGTCCGCTCGGACGCGGAGATCTGC
>JACDBQ010000171.1 GCA_013694845.1 Acidobacteriota bacterium | reverse complement strand
GTCCAGGTGCGCGCCTGGACCGATGCCGACGCCGCCGAGGCGCTGCGACACACCTTGGAACGCGCGGTCAGCAGCCAGATGATGTCGGACGTGCCAGTCGGTGTCTTCCTTTCCGGCGGCATCGATTCGAGCGCCATCGCCGCCATGATGCAGCGGGAAACCGCAGGACAGCGCGTCCGCAGCTTCAGCATGGGGTTCGACGACGGGAGCTACAACGAGCTGCCGTATGCCAGGGAAATGGCGGCGCTCTGCGGAACGGAGCACATCGAAGGAACCGTCACACCGGACATCGCAGGTCTGTTCGACCGGCTGGTCGTGCACCTGGACGAACCGTTCGCGGACGTCTCATTGTTTCCGACCTTCATGGTGTCCCAGATCGCGCGCGAGCACGTCAAGGTCGTGCTCAGTGGCGACGGCGGCGATGAGTTGTTCGGAGGGTACGACTCGTATGAAGCGCAGGCGCTGGCCGCACGGTGGGGCAGCCTGGCGCCCGGCGCCGCCGTTCGTGCGGTCGACGCGCTCCTCGAAATCATGCCGCCGACCTCGAAGAAGAAGGGGCTCGTCAACAAGACGCGACGCTTCGTCGCCGGCCTGGCGGGCGCCCCCGCCGACATCGAGCACTACCGCTGGATGACGTTTCTCTCCCCGGCCATGAAGCACCGTCTGTACACCCCTCGCTTCCAGGAAGGGCTCCTGTCGTCGGATGTCTACCAGCCAGTTCGGAGCGCGCTGCAACGCGCCAACGGTGACGACCTTCTGAACCGGCAGCTGTACACGGACCTCTGCATCTATCTCGCGGACGACATTCTCGTGAAGGTTGACCGCATGAGTATGGCAACCTCGCTCGAGACGCGGGCACCATTGCTCGATACCGATGTCATGGAGCTGGCGTTCTCGATGCCTGGGAACCTCAAGATTCGCGACGGCGAGCGCAAGTTCGTCCTCAAGAAAGCGGTCAGCGGACTGGTGCCACAGCGCATCCTGGATCGGCGGAAGGAAGGCTTCAGTATCCCGATGAAGAACTGGCTCCGCCGGGAGCTGGTGCCGTTGATGGAGTCGCTGCTCTCCGAGGATCGGCTGACGGCAAGGGGACTGGTAGACGCGAACGAGGTCCGGGTGTTGATCGAGCAGCACAGGTCCGGACGCGCGAACCACGCGCACGTGCTGTTCAGCCTGATGGTTTTCGAGCGCTGGGCGCAGGAGTTTCTAGGGTGAGCTCGCGTTCGACCGCCTGGATCTCGTCGGCTGTCTGCCCGGTGGTCCACCCGCACTCCGCAGCCATCACCGATGCGGCGGCCCGGAGGGCGTCGGCGCCGGGGTGGCCACCGGCGGCGAGATCGGTGCGCCGAAGGGTGACATCCGAAAGCGTGAGTGCCATTTCGCGGCGGATGGCGTACAGGATCTCGGACGAGGTAACGTCGATGTCGGGTGCGATCGGGTCCCGTCCGTCGGCCGGAAGTTCGGTATGCAGCGTCCCATACCGCGCGACGAATCGGTCTTGACCCTGGCCCTGCTGCCGGTAGAGCGCGAGACCGTTGAACGCCGCGCCTGCCAGGGGCGCGAGCGCCGGAGGAGTCACGGGGCGGCCGAGGATCTCGGTGCACAGATCCGCTGCCTGTTGCGCGGTGGCGCGGGCGGTCGTATACCGCACGCCGGCTACGGTCAGCAGGCCCGGGACGCCGTCGGCGCGGTGATCGCGGACGATGCTCCGTTTCAAGAGAGCGCCGTGCGCCGTTGCGGCGGCGGGCCGCGCCGGGAGCAGGCCACGATGCACCAGGCGAATGGATGCCGGGTTCAGCCCCGCGTGCGGGAAGGCCTCGACGCCGTCGCGCAGCAAAGCGGAGATGTCGGCCGGAACCGGCGAGGGGTCCGGGCCCTGGACGAAACCCTCGTGCGAGGTGCCGAGTATGGAGCGATCGCGCCAGGGCACGAGGAACAGAAAGCGTCCTTTGGAAACGCCGCCGAGGGCATGTGGCCGCGGGGGATGGTCGAGGACCAGATTGAGGGCCAGCGAGAATCCAGAGGACCGGTCGACCGGGATGCCGCAGGAGGCGAGCAGCTGCCAGGCCCATGGGCCGCTCGCGTTGATCACGAGCCGGCCACGCACATCGAAGGAGGCGCCGGTCCGGAGATCGAGCGCCTGCACCCCGCTGACGCGGTCTGCGTGCTTGAGGAGGCCCCGCGCCTCGACGTAGTTCGCCGCGGCCGCGCCCGCCTCCGTGATCGTGCGCACGAGCGCGATCGCGAGCCGTTCCGGGCTGTGGAGCTGGTAGTCGTGCCAGACGGCGGCGCCCGTCAGCCCGTCGGGGTCGACCAGCGGATTGAGCGCTCGAGCCGCGCGCGGCCCGACGGTGTAGCTGGGGGGCAGGTGAAGGGCAGGATCGACGCCATGGTTGCGGTCCGCGGCGACAGCATCGTAGGCGCGGAGGAAGACTCGCATCGCGGTGCGGTTCCGAACCGGATGGCGGGCCGTCGGTACGACGAAGGGCATCACCCGCAGCAGATGCGGCGCCAGGGTGGCGAGAGCCCGGCGCTCGCGGACGAATTGGCGGGTATCGGCGAAGGATCCGTGCTGCAGCGCACGGATGCCGCCGTGGACGGTTTTCAGGCTGTTGAACGAGGTGGCGCCGCTGAAATCACGGCGTTCGAGGAGTGCGACAGAAAAGCCGCGGGTCGTGAGGGCATGCGCGGTCCAGAGGCCGTAGATGCCGCCGCCGATAACCACGGCGTCGAACGTCTCGTCGGACAGCCGCGCCAGATTACGGATCATCGATGACCAATTCTAGTGCACTGATTTCGGCGGGCTCGCGGACCGCGTTGCGCACCCTGCTGCTGCTCGGCTCGCTGGCGGCTGCCGGCAGCTGCGGCTCCAGTCCGACCCAGCCTCCACCGGTGCAGATCCCACAGCTGACGGTCACCTGCACGGCGCCGATCGAGGCGCAATCGAGCCTCGGCAGCCCGGTCCCGGTGACGTTCGGTTCACCAACGACGGCGGGCGGACAGGCGCCGGTGACCCTCAGCTGCACGCCCCCGTCCGGGAGTGTGTTCAACCCCGGGACCACCACGATCAGCTGTTCGGCGACGGACTCGCGAGGGGTCACCGCGACCTGCAGCACGTCGGTATTCGTGCGGCTGCCTCCACGGCTCGTGGGCAGCGGACGATTCCTCGCTTTTGGTGACAGCATCACCGCCGGCACGCCAGGTACGCCCGCCACGATGATGTCGGTGGTCGTGTCTCCTTTCGCCTATCCGCTGCAGCTGGAGTTGCTGCTGCGAACACGCTATCGCCTCCAGGCTCCGACCGTCCTCGCCGAAGGCATTCCTGGCGAGCAGGTGCAGGACGGCGGCATCCGCCGGTTCCGGCCGCTGATACAGCAGATGCGACCGGACGTCGTCATACTGATGGAAGGCACCAATGACGTTCTGAATTTTTCCGTCGGCGTCGATCGTGCGGCGGCGGACCTGCGCACCATGGTCCAGCAGGCGAAGCAGGAGAATGTCCGCGTGCTTCTGTCGACCATCATTCCCCAGCGTGCCGGCGGCCTGCGCCAGCGGGACCCGTATGTCTTCTCGATCACGGTGCTCAACGACCGGATTCGCGCCATCGCCACGTCGGAAAATGTTCCCCTCGTCGACATGTACGCGGTCTTCGCCCAGGACCTGTCGCTGATCGGCATAGACGACGTCCACCCGACCGCGCGAGGGTTCCAGGTCATGGCGGACACGTTCTTCGAGGCGATCAAGATGCACTTCGAAGTTCCGCAGCCGGCGGCTGGCCTCATTCGATGACGACCCCGATCGACGCCGCGGAGCAGACGCGCCGGGTCCGGACCTACTGGAACGCGCGCATCCACGACCTCGAGATGACCGACAAGCCCCCGGGCTCGAAGGCCTTCTTCGAGGAGCTGGATGACTACCGCTTCGACAAGCTCGCCTACCTGCCGAAGGTCATCGACTTTGCCGGCTTCAAGGGCCGGCGTCTCCTCGAGATCGGGTGCGGCATCGGCACGGATCTGGTCCGGTTCGCGAAAGGGGGAGCGATCGTGTGCGGCGTCGATCTGTCCGAGACCGCCATCCGTATGGCACGTCGCAATCTCGAGGTCCACGGGTTCTCGTTCGATCGATTGGCCGTCGCCGACGGCAGCCAGCTTCCGCTGCCTGATGCGTCTGTGGACGTCGTCTACGCGCACGGCGTGCTTCAGTATTCGGCTGACCCCCGCGCAATCGTCACTGAGGCCCGGCGCGTGTTGCGCCCCGGAGGCACGGCCATCTTCATGGTGTACAACCGCGTCTCGTGGCTGATGGCGATGTCGAAGGTCACGAAGGTGCCGCTCGAGCACCAGGACGCGCCCGGCCTCCAGATGTATTCCATCGGCGAGTTCGAAGCGATGCTCCGCGGATTTCCAACCGTCGAGCTCATCCCGGAACGGTTCCCGGTGAAGTCTCGACTGCACCATGGGTGGAAGGGGGCGCTGTTCAACACCCTCTTCGTCGGCGGTTTCAACCTGGTGCCACGGGCGGCGGTGCGGCGCTTCGGCTGGCATCTGATGGCCATTTGCCGCACATGATCCAGGCTGCGGAGGCACTGCTCCATCGCGTCCGAGATGGCGTTCGGGAAGACGACTGGTCGGCGACCGACGGTCCGCACAACCTCGTGGGGCGGGCGAGCACCCGTTCCGCGCTGGCCGCGCTCGCGCTGTTCGCCGCCCTGACCGTACTCCACACATGGCCGCTGGCCAGCGCCCTCGGCACGCTGTCGCGGCACGACAACGCCGACGCGGTGCTGAACGAGTGGGCCCTGGCGTGGGTCGCCCATCAACTTCCGCGCGATCCGCTCCACCTGTTCGACGCGAATATCTTCTATCCCGAAGTGAACACGCTCGCCTTCTCGGAGCATCTCGCGCTGCAGGGGGCCATGGGCGCGCCGCTCTTCTGGGCCGGCGTGCCGTCGCTGGTCGTCCACAATCTGTTGGTCCTCGTTGGATTTGCGCTCACCGGCTGGACGATGGCGCTGGTGCTCCGCCGCCGAACGGGAAGTTGGAGCTGCGGCATCCTCGCGGGCATGCTCCTCGCGTTCAACTCGCACAGCCTGAGCCGGATTGCGCATCTCCAGGCGGTCCATGTCGAGTTCCTGCCCCTGGCGATCATGGCGCTCGATCGTCTGCTCACGCGGCCGACCGCGGCCAACGCGCTAAAGCTGTCACTGGCTTACGCGCTGCAGTCGCTGACGTCGAACTACTTTCTGGTGTTCATGACCTTCGGCCTGGCGGGCGCCGGGATCGTGCGGTGGAAGGATTGGATCGGCGAGGGACGGATTCGGGTGTTCGCCCTGGTGTGTTTGTCGGCCGTCGTCGCGGTCCTGATGCTGGCGCCGTTCCTGATTCCCTACCTGCAGGCACAGCAGAACCAGGGGCTGACCCGATCGCTCGAGGAAGTCGCGAAATACTCGGCGTCCTGGCAGGACTACCTGAGCGCGACCGGCAACCTTCATTACCGGACCTGGAGTGCGCCGCTCTGGCGTCGTCTGGGCGCTCCGCTGTTTCCGGGTGTAACGGCGCTCCTGCTGGCGGCATTGGCCTGCGCGAGTGGCGTGGCGTGGAAGCATCGGGCGGCCAGAACGTGGCTGGCGGTCGGCGTCGTCGGCTTCGTGTTGTCGTTTGGAGCGGCGCTGCCCGGCTACGCGTTCCTCTACCATGCCGTACCACTGCTCCAGGGCATCCGCGCGTCGGTTCGATTCGGGTATCTCGCGCTCGCCGCCGTGGCGGCGCTCGCCGCGTTCGGTCTGTCGCTGCTGCGTGCGAAGTATGAGCGTCGGCCTGCGGTGCGGCGGGCGCTCACCGTGGGTGCGCTGGTGTTGGTGACCGTCGAAGCACTGCGCATCCCGGTCGGCTATTCCACGCCGCACGCGACACCGTCGGTCTACCAGGTGCTCACCCTGGAGCCGAACGCCGTACTCGTCGAGCTCCCCCTGTACGAACCACGAGCGTTCCAGCTGAACGCGCTCTACATGCTTCACTCGACGGTCCACTGGCGGCCGATCCTCAACGGCTACAGTGGATTTCGCCCGGCAAGCTATGTCAGGCACTACGAGCGGCTGATCGGCTTTCCTGACGCGTCCTCCCTGGCCTACCTGCGTGAGATCGGTGTGACCCATGTCGCCGTTCATGCGAATGCCTTTGCAGAGAAGGCAGGACACGAGCGGCTGCAGGCGATCGCTGCGACCCCGGGATTGAGAGTCGCCATTACCAGTCCAAACCTGACGATCTACAAGGTCCGGTCGGCCGACCGGTGACGCGCTTGCGCAGCCCCGCCTTCTGGATCCTGCCCCTGATCACGGGGATCGGCCTTGCCGTCCGCCTCTGGGGAATCGATTTCGGGCTTCCCCACGTGCTCGCCCGTCCCGACGAGCTCTTGATCCTCAGCGCCGTCATCAAGATGCACGACGGCCGGGCCAATCCTGGATTCTTCGACTACCCCGGCCTCTACATGTACCTGGTCGCCGGGCTGTACGCCCTTTACTACGGAGGGGGACGACTCCTGGGTGGTCCCGCAACCCCGGCGGCGTTCGTGAAGAACTTTTACGAGCACTGGGAGCCGTACTTCCTGATTCCGCGCGTGTTCGGAGCCGTCCTGGGTGCGGCGACGATCGCGATCGTGCACGGCATCGGCAGGGCCGTGCTCAGCCGGAGCGCGTCATGGCTCGCAGCGCTCTTCACCGCACTCGCGTTTCTCCACGTGCGCGACTCGCACTACGCCACGACCGATGTGACGATGACGTTCTTCGTCATGGGAGCCTTGCTGGCCACGCTGCACGTCTACAATGGTCGCGCCGCGCGTGACGCCTGGCTGGCCGGGGCGCTGGCTGGCTGCGCGGTGAGCGCGAAGTACAACGCCGTCTTCATCGTGCTGCCGATGGCTGTGGTCGAAGCGCTTCATGCGTGGGACCACCGCCGCGACTGGCGCCGGATGTTGCGCGAGACACATATCGTCCGCATGGCGACAGCGTCCGCGCTGATCTTTGGTCTGACGAATCCCTATCTCTTCCTCGATTTCACACACGCGCTGAACGACCTCCGCGTGTTGCAGGCGTCGACAGGGGGCGGCATGACGCCTCCGGAAATGCTCGGACGCGGCTGGACCTACCACCTGCCCTACTCGTTGTGGCACGGTCTCGGCGCCCCGTTGCTGGCCGCAGGGCTCGCGGGCATGCTGCTGATGGCGGTCCGGCTGCCTCGCCTGGCGGCGATTTTCGGAGCCTTCCCGCTTGCCTATTACGCGGCTGCAGGAGCAGGGCACAACGTTTTCGTGCGCTACATGATCCCGGTCGTGCCCTTCCTCTGTATCTTCGCCGGCTATGCGGTGAGCGAGCTGGCGGGCTACGTGGCGAGGTGGCGGCTCCGCGGCCGGGAGCCGCTGCTGGCGGGTGTTCTCGGCCTCGCGGTGATCGCGCCATCCGCGGTGAAGGTGGCGCGCTTCGACTACCTGCTAGCGCAGGAGGACAACCGGCTCGTGGCCGCCAGGTGGGTGCACACGCAGGTACCGGCAGACAGCCTCATTTTCATGAGCGGCAATTTATACGGACGCCCGCAACTGGAACGGGGGCCGGTCAGGAAGTACCGATACCTGGATTACGACTACGGCGCCGACACCTTCACCCTGAATCGCCGCCCCACCCCGGAGCAGCCTGACTGGATCATCGTGCAGAGATCAGGCATTCCCTACAGTCACATCGCTCCGCGCGTCGTCAAGCTGCTCGAGACCGATTACAGCGTGGTCCACACGCTGAGCGCCGCGGACCTGACCGAACAGAACTTCTACGACATCCAGGATGGCTTCTACGCCGCCTTCGGCAGCTTCAGGGGTGTGCGGCGTTTCGGGCCCAATTTCGAGATCTACCGGCGACGAGCGACTTCGCCGGCGAGGTGAACCTTCCGCTGAGCACGATCATTCCTGATCCACTCAGCGTTGACTTTCCCCCAGCCGCGACGACCTGCCGCGCCCCTTTCGCGCCGGTCATCGGATTGATCACCTCGAAGTCGAGATCCCGGCGCGCGGTGAGCTGTAGTACCCCGTCGGTGACACCGACGGCCGCCACGAAAAACTGATCATCCTGGATCGACGCGAACACTTCGATTGCACCAGCCGCCGTGAAGGGATGAGCGGGCGAGTCGCGCCGATGCCGCTGCCAGTTGACCACGCCCGCTGGAACGTAGGTCCGGGCCTGGGCAAGGCCATCGAGCGCCGCGGTCGCCCCGGGCATGCTCGTGACCGGCTCACGCCCCCAGACGCCCGCATCGGTATGGAAGACGTACAGGCCGACGCCCGCCATCCAAGAAACGACGGCTGCGGCGACGACTCTCACTGGCTCGGTCTCGCTCTCGACCGAGCTCCTCGGGCCCACCGGCTCGTTGTTCGAGACGACCGGGGGGAGCCCCTTGCACTCGCCCACGTTCCACGGCGCGATCACCGGGCCCCAGCGGCCGGCCGGCCCGTCGCTGCCGCGCGGGAAGTGCTCGGTCAGAATCTGGACGCCGACGTCCTCATAGAGGGCCAGGTGGTCGGCGCATTCGTGACCTTGGGAGTCGCTGATCGCTACCGGAATCACCGTGCGTTCGTCGAGCCGACGCGCCAGAGCCCGTAGTTCATCCTGCCCGTGCGGCCCTTCGAAACCGTTCTGCCAGCTCTCGTTCGCGAGCTCGAAGTGCATGATCTTGTGCTCGCGCCCCTTGCTCATGGCGACGAAGCGATCGACGAGCCGGATCCGCTCGTCCGCTGCCGGAACCATCTGGTCGGCGTCGCCGAAGATCGTCCACTCGACACGCAGTCCGTAGTTGTCGAACGCGTGATCGGTGAGACCGGCGATCACCTCGTCATAGGCCGGCCACCGCGCATCGATCTCGCGACCGGCCCAGTACGGCTGACGCCCGACCACGCCGAGCGCGCGGATGTAGTCGAAGTCGTGCTGTGCCAGTAACTGCAAGTGGGCGTCGAGCCGCGCTCGGTCGTTCTTATAGGCCCAGGCGGCCCAGAAGAGCGACGCGCCCAACGCCGGGAACTCGCCCCGGTCGTCCGCTACCGCGCGTCCGCTGACCCGGACGACGCCTGAGGGCTTGACGTCCTCGAACGTGGTGCCGAAGAGCGTAGCAAGAGTGACGAGCACGACGATCGCTCGCATTCAGATAGGCCTGCAGGAAAATGGCGTGAGCGGTGAAGAAATCGCCAGGAGCCCCGAACTCTGGACCTCAGAGTCCGGAGTCTACCGTCCAGTTCAGAGAGCTGTTTCCGTGGCCAGCGCGGCGACCTTGCTCTGATGCCGGCGCCGTTCACCATGCGCACGGACCAGGAACTTCGCGTAGGGCATTACTTGCTTGATGGCGGCGACGTTCATCTGGCACGGGCTGAGGCAGGTCGGGCACTTCTCGTCGCGCACGTAATTCCGATGCTTCTGGCTGGCGGGTGAGAAGTACAGCGCCTCGGCGTCGGTGTCTCGCAGGTTACCGACGACGTCGCTGTTCTCGCAGAAGAACATGCCACCGTCAGGGTTCAGCATGATCCCCTGCGTCTGGAATGGGCACGGGGCCATCCGGTGATAGCCGTTGGCGATCATGTCCGCGTAGTGCATGTAGATGTAGTTCTAACCGTCGAGGAGCGGATCCATCCGGACCCGGTCGAGAAAGAACTCGCGCATGCGCTCTTCTTCGGGGCCCATCGGCTTCCACTTCACTTCGAGCTCGCTGTTTCCGAGCATCGCGTCGGTGAAGCGAACCATGTTAAACACGATATCGAGCTTCTCGCTCTTGGCCCACGCCAGAATATTCTCGGCGTCGTCAAGATTCATGTGGAAGATGGTGGTGGACACGCCGAAGTTGAAACGCTTGTGCTTCTTTTGGAGCTCCTGCATCGCGCGGATCGTCTGGCTCGCCTTTTCGAAGCCCTTCTTCACCTTCCGCACCTGGTTGTGCATCTCGCCGACCCCGTCGATCGAAACCCTGAAGCTGAAGATCACGCCCCGCTCTTCGCACATCTCTACGATTTTCGTGAGCATCGGGATGGCGCGGTGCGGCGTCAGGCCGGTCGTGTTCAATCCGAACTTGCGCAGGCGGGGCAGCTTGTCGAGCATGATGCGGCAGATGTCCACCAGGTCGTTGCGCGTGGTGGGTTCGCCGCCGGAGACGTTCGCGTTCTCGATGTTCTTCCAGAGCGGCGAATCGAAGGCCTGCTCGATTTCCGCGAGCGTCATGTCGGTCTTGCGATCGCCCCGGGTCCAGTTGCTGCACATCTCGCAGCGCGCGTCGCACACGAACGTGCAGTGGTAGATCAGCACCGTCGGGTGGATGGGCTTCACCCTGGCAACAAAGCTGTTTACCAGATCCCGCGGGGCCGATACCGCCGCTTTCGCGAGGTATTTCAAGGCATAGACTTGCGCCATAAGTAGTTGATTTTACAGCTTCTTATGCCCCCAAGTAAAGCGCGGAAGGCCAAAACCGAGCAGCAGGAGGCCGTAGTACCACGTCAGGTAGGTCCCTGTGGCGTGCGGCTTAACTAGGGTCGCGCCCAGGGCAACCGCCCCCAGAACGAGCGCCAGCGCCGCGGGATCGCGGCCGGGCGTCACCAAGCCGGCCAGCAGAAGCAGCGCAAAGAAGGCGAGCCACAGCGGGGACGCCATTGGAGAGCTTCCGGCGAGCGGCTCCTGCAGCCAGGCGCGCCAGCCCGTCTGTTGCCCCCAAAATCCGAACGGGCTGCGCCCGTAACCGTCAGGGTCCGTATGATGACCCAGGGTGTCTGAGACGAAAGTCTGCAGCCGGGACTGGTCGCCGTGGGGGCGGGACGTCTGGTACACGAACGTGAGCAGGAGCACCGAAGCGACTGTGCAAGCCGCGAGGAAGCTGGCCAGGGCCCGGCGATCGCGCCAGTAGAAGCCCACCCAGGCCGGCGTCATGAAGATCGGGTAGAAGCCGACCCCCGCGGCGGCGACCAGCGCAACCCCCGCCCACGCCGGACGATTCAGCAAGGCAAAAGCCAGCAGCGTCATCGAGGC
>JACDBQ010000155.1 GCA_013694845.1 Acidobacteriota bacterium | reverse complement strand
GGTGTGGGGAACTTTCAATTACATCCAGGTCGCCCCAGCGACGGCGCGGTGACGCTACCAACACCGCCGCCACCTGCTGCGAGGGAGATCGTGCTTCACGGTTTCGACGTGCCGCTCGCCGACCGCCCTGGTAATTGGACGAGTGCAGCGGACCCGACGGCAGCGTCCGCCGGTCCACAGACCCTGCGGATCCAGATCCGGGAGGACGGGGTTTCGATCGACCGGATCGTTCTGAGCCCTGCCGGGGTCCTCACTAATGCGCCGGGTCCGGGGAAGAGCGACGAGACGATCGTGCGGAGCCGTAGCCGACTTCACGCGCTCGGGCGGCGTCGCGCAAGGCTCCTCGCCACGGCCTCGCCGATCTGACCCTTCATCCACACGTCGCGGATGTAGTACGCGAGATTCGCGGGCGCGGTGCGCGTGACCCGCCAATACGCCTCCGGCGGGCGCTCCAGGTGAGCTGGAAAGGCCCGGTCCCACTGGTACTCGCGACGGAAGCCCAGCGATCGGATGCGCCGAAGCGCGGTGTCGTGATGCACGATGTGCATCGGCCGCTCGGGGTCGTGACCGAACGGTGCGTAGACGAAAAGCACGCCGTCGGGCCGCAGCGCATCGCGCATGCGTTTCAGGGCCTGCAGCGGATCCGGGACGTGCTCCAGCACATCGAAGCACGTGATCACGTCATACCGCTCGCGGTCCAGAGACTCGTGTTTGAGGTCCACAGTGTGAACACGGAGGCCCCGGTGCTCGCAGCGCCAGCGCGCGAAGTTCCGAAGCGGGTCGGCGACATCAGCGAGGGTGACCTTGAACCCGGCGAGCCCGAACACCAGCGCGTTCGACCCGATCCCCGAACCGTAATCCAGGAACTCGCCGCCCGCCTTGTCCCGCACGAGCTCCGAGCAGACGAGCGAGCGGTGATGGATCACGTCCTTCGAATGCCACGCGATCTGTTCGAACAGTTCAGACTTCGACTCGTTGTAGAACCGCACGACCTGCTCGGGATCCTTCGGGTCACTGACCAGGCGATCCCATTCGGCAAGGAAGTCGGTCGTGCATGCCACCACCCGTCGTTCGGCCTCGGCAACGCTGATCCTCAGACATTCAGCCGCTTCGGCGGTCAACTCGCGCTGGATATCGCCGGTTTTCGGCGCCATCGCCGCGATCCAGGCGCGTTCGTACTCCGCCTGGGTTGTAAATGGAAGCTGCGTCATTGCCATGCCTGAAAGTGGGTCATTGGAGTGCTTACGCGGGTTCCGCCACGGCGCCACTGATCAATCCCCGCGCGGATGCCAAGTACTGCAAACGGTCCTGCCGACTCAATCCGATGACCCAGAAGCCCGCTAGATAGATCACGCCGACGATGGCCGCTTGCGTGAAGAGGATAGCGAGAGTCGTTGGCGCTCCGAGCGATCGAAGTGCCAGGCCGGCCGCAGCCGCGGGGACGAGACCCGCAATCGTCGGTGCCACCGCGATGCGGAAGAACCGTCGCACGGGCACACCTACCGACCGGCACGCGATCGGTATGAGCAAGAAAACGTTGATCAACACGAACGGAACGGCCGTCCCGATTGCCGCGCCCGGTAGCCCAACCGTGCCGATGAGCGCGACCGTGATCACGACGTTCATGGCGATTTCGGCCATGGACGCGCCGGCCACGAGGCGGTGATGCCCCGTCCCGAGAAGGATGCTGCCTGTCGGCCCTTGTGCAACCATCACGATCCCGGCGCCCGCCAGGATGTAGAGCGGCATGACAGCCCCTTCGAATCCGGGTCCCATCCAGAGATGCACGAGGTCGCGTCCGAAGACCACCAGGCCGAGCGCCACTCCCGAGGCGAGCCAGAGGCCAAGACGCGTGCCCTCGAGGAGGGTCGATCGAAGTGCGTCACCGTCGCGGCTGGCGTGGAACCTGACGACCATCGGAAATAAAAACCCGGTGAACTGACCGCAGAGTTGCCGATGATACTCGGAAAGCCTCATAGCCACGATGTAAACCGCAACGGCGCTGGTTCCCATGTAGGCGCCGATGATCAGGTTATCAACATGGGTTCCTACCTGAATAGCGACGCTGATCAGAAAAAGGTAGAAGCTGAACGCCGTCACTTCGCGCACGTGTCCGCTGCTGAAAAGCGACGGTGAAATTCTCATCTCGGGGAATGTCCGACGGGCGGCGTAGGCG
>JACDBQ010000087.1 GCA_013694845.1 Acidobacteriota bacterium | reverse complement strand
GTGTGCGACGCGCTCAGGTGGTGACGTCGCAGCTCGCACGTCGCACACCGCACGTGCCCAAACGGTTAACCGGGAACGGAGGCCGAGGGGCTGCCGGCGTACAGTTGCGAGAGTTCGGCGCCGATCCGCCGGAGACCTTCGCGAAGGAAGTCCTCGCGCCCACCGAGCCATACCCGGACGTAGCCTTCGAGACCCACATGCGAGCCCGGGACGATCAGCGTTCCCTGGTTGATCCGCACACGTTCGGCCAGGTCGAGGCTCGGGACGTCACCCCGGTACTGCAGAAGGGCGATGGCCCCCGCCAGCGGTTCGCGCCACGTCAGAACGCCGCCCATCCCGGCCACCCACGTTCGCGCGATCGGAAGGTTGTGCCTCAGGATCTCGCGCGTTCTCGCGTAGCAGCGTTCCCGGTTCACTGGTTCGACCGCCACCCGCGCGATCTGGTCAGACATCTTGTTCGGCCCGATGGTGATGTAGTCGTGCTGGGTCCAGCCCGCGGCGGCGAGCTCCGGCGGTCCGACCAGCCAGCCGATCCGCACGCCGGGGATGCCATAGGCCTTCGACAACCCACTCGTGACCAGCACCCGCTCGCCCATCCCCCAGAAGCTCGGCGTGCGCGGCCGATCGATCTCGGCTCCCAGGTAAACCTCGTCCGAAAGCAGCCAGGTTCCGGTTTCGTCGCAGCGAGTCGCGATGCGTCGCATCGCTTCGTCGGAGAGCACGGCTCCCGTGGGGTTGTTCGGGTTCGAGAGATAGAGGAGCTTCGTGCGCGGCGTCACGGCACGCTCGAACTCGTCCCAGTCCGGCTCCCACCCCGTCTCCTGGCGGAGCCGGAACATACGGACGTTCGCGCCCAGGCTGCGCGCCACGCCGGGCATCTGCATGTAGTTGGGCACCTCCATTGCCACATCGTCGCCAGGCCGCAGCTGACTGAGCGCGACCATGTAGTTGGCCTCGGAGGTGCCGTTGGTGACCTCGATGTGGTCCACCGTACTGCCGGGATAGTGTACGGCGATGCGCTGCCGCAGCTCGATCGTCCCGTTCGACTGGCTGTAGCCGAGCGGAACGTCCAGGAAGGTGTCGAGATCGAATCCCATCTCGACGAGCTCGCGGAGCGTCAGCGGCCGCACCCCGCTTTCACTCATGTCGTAGTCGACGACGTTCTCCCACGTCGACTGCATGCGTTCCATTTCGAACAGTTCGATCGCCATGGTTTGTCCCGTGCGGAAAACGGAGGTGGACGGATACCGCGGCCTCCGTGTGAAGTCCGTTATCTCAGCCCGACACCGTTGCTCCGCGATACCCTCAGCTCCTCCAGCTTCTCCAGGCCGATGTTGCCGCCGCTCACGATCGCAACCAGCCGTCCCGCGGAGCTCACTGTCCCGCCGAGGGCGGCAGCGACCGTCGCGGCACCAGACGGCTCCGCGACGACCTTCGCCTTGGTGAACAGCCAGAGGACGGCATCGATGATCTGATCGTCCTCAACGGTGATCACGTCGTCGACGAACCTCTGCGCGTGCGCGAAGGTCAGGTCACCCGGCCTGACCGGCATCAGGCCGTCGGCAACGCTCTCGGTCTTCGGCAACGTGACCGCGTGACCTGCGGCGAGCGACGCCTTCATGGCGGCCGCGCCTGCGGGTTCGACGCCGATCACGCGGACGGCTGGCATTACCTGCTTGACTGCGGCGGCGACGCCGGCTAGCAGGCCACCGCCGCCGACCGGCACGAGAATGGTGTCGACGTCGGGGCACTGTTCGAGGATCTCCAGCCCGAGCGAGCCCTGGCCCGCGATGATCCACTCGTGATCGAACGGCGGCACCATCGTCAGGCTCCGGGCGGCGGCTTCCTGTTCCGCCCGCGCCTTACGCTCGACCGACGTCGTCCCTGCAAAAATCACCTCGGCCCCGAACGCGCGTGCGCCATCGATCTTGATCGGTGGAGCGGTCGTCGGCATCACGACCACCGCCGGGGCGCCGAGCTCGCGGGCCGCCAGGGCCATCGCCTGGCCATGGTTGCCGGAAGAGTAGGTGACGACGCCGAGCCGTCGCTGCTCGGGGGTGAGCCTCGCCACCATGTTGTACGCGCCGCGGATCTTGAACGCCCCCCCGGGCTGCAGGCTCTCGCACTTCAGCAGCAGGGGACGACCCGCGACACTCGAGACGTCGAGCAGAGGGGTGACCCGCGCAATCGCGCGCACGCGCTCCGCAGCTTCTTTGATCTCGGCAAGCGTGACCATTCGTGGCGGGATTATAAACACGAAAGCCACGAAAGCCCTTGCGGGTCTTCGTGGCTTCGTGACGGCAGGCACGAGCGGCCCGCCTATTCTGCGCGCATTCTACTCCCGTTCCGCCGCGCGTCAACCTGAATCTTGCGTTCTTATTCTTTCGGTTTGAATTCTGCGTTCTGTCTTTCTGAATTCTAAGTTTCTACCGCGTCGTTGTCCGTCTCTCGCCCGCGCTCTTGACGTACTTGTCCAGCCAGTTGATCGTCTCGGCGACGACGTGCATGTTGGATTCGCGTGCGGCATAGCCGTGGGCTTCAGACGGGAGCGTCACATACCGGACAGTCGCGCCATGCCCCTTGAGGGCCATGTACAGCCGCTCGGATTGGACCGGGAACGTGCCGGAGTTGTCATCCGCCTCGCCATGGATCAACAGGATGGGTTCGTTGATCTTGTGCGAGTAGTTGAACGGGGACATGGCGTTATAGACCTGAGGGATCTCCCAGTACGTGCGCGTCTCCGCCTGGAACCCGAACGGCGTCAGCGTCCGGTTGTAGGCGCCGCTGCGCGCCACACCGGCGGCGAAGATGTCAGAGTGGGCGAGGAGATTCGCGGTCATGAACGCGCCGTAACTGTGGCCCCCCACACCGATGCGGTTCCGGTCGGCGATACCGAGCTCGACCGCCTTGTCGGCCGCGGCTTGCGCGCTCGACACGAGTTGCTCGATGTAGGTGTCGTTGGCAGTCTCTCCAGGACCCACGATCGGCATTGTCGGGCCATCGAAGATCGCGTAGCCGTGCGCGAGCAGCAGGAGGTGGGACCCGCCGGTGACCGCGGTGAATCGGTTCGGCGAGCCGATCACCTGGCTCGCCGCGTCCGCATCGACGAACTCACGGGGATAGGCCCACATCAGCATCGGCACGCGCTGACCTTTCTGGTAGCCGGTCGGCAGGTAGATGGTGCCGCTCAACCCGACGCCGTCCTTCCGCTGGTAGGTCACGAACATGCGATCCGCCATTGCCTTGGTGATCTGCGGATGCGGATCCTTGAACTGCGTGATCGCCGTGCGGGTCCCGGCGGGCAATTCGCGGACGTAGTAGTTGGCCGGTTCGATGCGCGTTTCGTAGCGGGTGATCACACGTTTCGCATCGTCGGTCAGCAGGCCGGCCACGGTTTCGTGGCTCGCATCCGCCGAGCGGAACAGGCGCTCGACCTGGAAGGTCTTGAGATTCAAGCGATCCAGGAACGGACGATCCCCTTCCTTCGATGCGCCGGTCCCGGAGAGGTAGATCGTGTCGCCGAACTGGTCGATCGTGTCGCCGGTGACACCCATCAACGGTGTTCCTGGATGCGAATACTGGTCCTGCTGCTTGCGGTCCCAGAGCTTGCGACGTTCTCCCCACGTGGGATTCAGCACCCACGTGCGCGTCGTGCGTGACTTCCGATCGGATTCGCTGAGGAGGACGACGCCCTTTTCCGTCCAGCTCGCACCGCCATAGCGGAACTCGGTCCTGGCAACTTCGGAGGGCTCCCCCGCGAACGGGGCTTTCAGCGTCACGATGCGATCACGGTGCGGCACGTCGTTCCGCGGATCTCCCTTGTCGAGCGCCTCGACCCACAGCAGCGTGGCGGGTTCGACCGGTATCCAGCGATACGACCGGGCTCCCGCGATGACGCCGTTGATCGGGACGGTGTCGGCCATCGGGACATCGGCGACGGTCCGCACGGCAGCGCCTGCACGGCTCCAGATCTCGACGTCCTGCGGAAATTCGCTCGATGGGAGCAGGCGTGAGAAGGGGCGCTTGAGGCGGGTGACCAGGAGGAACTTCCCGTCCGGTGAGGCGGCGCCACTCGCGATCATCGCCGGCTGTCCGACGGGCGTCACCCGTCCGTCGGCGGCGTCCACGAGCGCCATCTGGGACTGCAGGTAGTACTCGAACAGCGCTTCGTCGTGGGCGCTCGTCAGCAGGTCCTGGTAGGTACGGACAGGGCCGGCTTTGCCGTAACTTTCCTGAACATTGGGACCGGCGGGTATCTTTGGCGCCGCCGGCGGTCCGGTGCGTCCGGCTGGAACGAAGCCGCACAACAGCGCCGAACTGTCATCGAGCCAGTTGCACGAATTGTTCAGCCCGTTGACAGCAACACCGGGGACCAACCGTGCCTGCGCGGTCGCGACATCGGCGATATACAGGTCGATCGCGCTGTCGCGCGAGTTGGTGAAGGCGATCCGACGACCGTCCGGCGAGAACTTCGGTGTCCCGATCCGGGCTTCGCCGGGCACCACGACCTTTCGCTCGGCGCCGGTCGCGATTGTTTTCAAGGTGAGGGCGGTGCCGGTCGCGGCGCGGTGCCGGCCGTTGTTGCGGGGATTGATCCGCATGCCGCCCAGCCTCAGCATCGGCTGCGAGACCTCGGTGATTGGTGGCATGCCGGGTCGCGCGGTCAATGCGATCGTGTCCCGTGTCGGGCTGAGCGCCACGCCCGGCAGCGGTTCGGCGTCCATGATGTCGACGATGGCCTTGGGCGGCACAAGGTAGCCCGAGGCCTGCTGGGAGCCTGCCTGCGCAAACAGTCCGCCGCTTCCGGCGGCGAGAGAAAGCGCGAGCAGCGCAGCCGTTCTATTGGTCATCCGTCCTCCTGATCCGTCGAGTGTAGCGCCGGCCCGATGCGGTTGCACGACCTTCTTCGGCCGGATCGAGGAAGGCCGGGCATCCGGGCGGAACGTACGGCAGAATCGTGTTGCATGCGTGTTGCGCTTCTGCCGCTCGTGCTGCTTCTTGGCGTCCTGCCGCAACGTCTGGCCGACGAGCCGGCCGTTGCAATGGGGCTGTGGTACGCCGGCCCCGGCGCTCAGCCGCCATCGACCGCGACCGGTGACGTCGAGGCTTTGCGCCGCGACCTCGCAGTCGTTCGACGCGCGGGTTATAACGCGGTCACGACCTGGGTCAACTGGAAGGAGGGGGAGCCGACGCGAGGCGCGTATGCACTCGCCGGCACGGAACGTCTGGTCGCTGCCGCGGCGGAAGCCGAGCTACAGGTGTCGCTGGTGGTGTTCACCGAGCCGGCGCCGGCGTGGGCGCCTGGCGTGCCGGACGCAGCCGCTCAATTCTTTGCCTACGTCTCCAAGCGTCTCTCCCTGCAGCGGGGCGTCACTCGTGTCGTTCAATACTCGCCGGCGCTCGATCGCCCCGGCCGGATCAAGGTCGCGCCGGGCTCGGGCCCCGACGCCCGGCTGGCGATGTGGTCGGCCGTGGCGCGCGGCGAACGGGCCGTGGCCTTTCAGGGATCGGACGGTCCCCTGAGTCCGACGGTGCTGTCGCTCGGCGAAACCGCAGGCGTGATCACGCGAAATCCGTCGTTGTTCGATCCGCTCCGACCGCGCGCGGAGGGCGTCCGCAGCATCGCGGCGGAGGGAGGCGGCGCGCCGGTGGAGATCCGTCTGCTCGAATCCGCGAATGCGCTGATGATCATCGGCTTGAACCATTCGCCTTCACCTCGCAAGGCGACGGTGAGCTTCCTGCCCGATATTCCAGAAGCGATCTGGCAGAACCTCGAGACCGGCACCCAGGTGCACTTCGTGATGGGCAAGAGCGGGCCCGTTCTGGAACACGCGTTCGCACCGCGCGACGCGCTGGTGCTGATGATCCGCAAGCGACTGCGTTAACTGACCGGGCGGATGCGCCGGAATTTCGCGTGGACGGCCTGGTCGATCGCGTAGGCCAGCAGCCCCGCGGCTATCACCGCCAGCAACCAGCGCCCCTCCGCCATACCGGCCAGCTCGACCATTGACTCCCTGCTGCCCGCCGCTTCGCTGGGGTCACTCTGTATTGCGGCGCGCACAAGGAACACCCCGAGCGTCGCAATGAGTGCGCCGCGGGCGCCCACTCCGAAGCGACTGAGCCGCCGCAACGCCGGTCCCCAACCTCCAGGGATCGACGACCACTCCACCTTTTCGTCGTCTTTTCCCCGGAGGCAGCCGATCAACTCCGACACTCCGAAGACAACGATGACCATCCCGACGACGCCGAGCGCGATCTCTCCGAGCGGCCAGTCGAGAATACGAGCCGTCCAACTTTCGGTTTCGTCGCCGCGGGACCCGCGAAGACCCCGGAACAGCTTGAACGCTTCCACTCCGAGGGCGCCGTAAATGCAGCCGCGGATCACACTGCCGAAGCGCGTCACGAGCCCCTTGAATTCCGTGCCGTGACGATCGGGGTCGCGCACGGCATCCAGCAGTCGCCACAACGCGTACCCGCACAGGCCCACGGCGAGGACGATCAGGAGAACGCGGCCGAAAGGCTGCGTGAGCACCACGCGCAGCGCGCCGC
The DNA here is from genome assembly GCA_013694845.1 of Acidobacteriota bacterium. Classification (GTDB taxonomy): domain Bacteria; phylum Acidobacteriota; class Vicinamibacteria; order Vicinamibacterales; family 2-12-FULL-66-21; genus JACDCA01. The sequence goes on along the minus strand of JACDBQ010000087.1, from coordinate 2,187 downwards.
TGGTGTCGGTGACTCGGCCTCCGCGATTGGTCGCGGCCAGGATCGCGAGCAATCCGACGATCGCATAGATCAGCGCTTTCGACGCGTAGCCGAGGCGGGCAAGCCATTCGATCATCAGTGAAACGCCTTGCTGTAGAAAAGATCGTGATCCCCAGGCGGCTCCAGGCCCGCCGCCCGGACGGCCAGCGCAATCTGCGCCCAGTGTCGGGTCTCGTGCACGAGGATGTGAAAGAGCAACTTGCGGGCCGACATCGGCCATGGCTGTTCCCGGACCTCGAATTGACGCAACTGGTCGGCCACGTCCTCGTCCAGGTCCGCCACGTACTGTTCGAGCTCCCGCCGAACCGACGCGCCGTAGTCGAAGAGCGGCGGTGCGTTGTTCCCGGTCAAACCCGTGCGCTCGCTGAGCGCTTCGCCGCGCAGACGTTGAAGATGCCGGCGCTCGACGAGGAAGATGTGGTCGATCAGCTTCCCGATGGTGCCGTACCGGGGGGATGGCATCGGATGTTCCATCGCCTCGGGGTGCACTGCACAGAACCGCCGCCACTTCTCACGTTCTTCCATCGTGTAGCGCAGGAACTCCTGATATGTCATCGACAGCGGCATAACTTCAGTAGTCTATCAACGGCTATGTTCTCATCACGCGTGCCTGCGGACCTTGGGTTGAATCGGCTTTCAGCCGCCGTCCAGGCGCACTGCGCGACGGGTCGCCGGCTGATCGATCTGACGGCGACCAACCCCACGATCGTGGGAATCCATTACCCCACGGACCTCCTGACACCGCTTGCAGACCGAGGCGCGGTAACGTATCGACCTGAACCTTTCGGCTTGATCGCTGCACGCGAGGCCGTCGTCGCTGATTACGCACGACGTGGAATCAGTGTTGCTGTGGACCGCGTCGTGCTCACGGCCAGCACCAGCGAGGCCTATTCGCTCCTGTTCAAGCTGCTCTGCGCCCCGTCGGGGGATGACGTTCTCACGCCGGCGCCCAGCTATCCGCTGTTCGATCACCTCACGAAGCTGGATGGCGTGGCGTCTCGCCCATACGCGCTCGAGTATCACGGGCGATGGGAGCTCGATGAGCTGAGCGTCGATGCGGCCTGGACCAGGCAGACGCGCGGGGTGCTCGCGGTGACTCCGAATAATCCGACCGGATCCATGCTCTCCTCGGCCGAATTGGACGCCCTGTCGTCACGGTGCGCCGCGCGAGCCGCCGCGCTCATCGTCGACGAAGTGTTCGCGGACTATCCGCTCGGCGACGTCCCTGCCTTCGGGTCGTCATCGAAAGCGTTGACGTTCAGGTTGGGGGGCCTTTCCAAGTCGGCGGGCCTACCGCAGGTGAAGCTCGGTTGGATCGCGGTAAATGGGCCGGACGATCTTGTGCGCGCGGCACTCGATCGGCTCGAGCTGGTTTGCGACACGTATCTGTCAGTGGGGACGCCCGTGCAGGTCGCCGCGCCGGCCCTGATCGAGCGTGGAGCGCGGGTGCGTGAACAGATCCAGCAGAGGATTCGGACGAACTACGACATCCTCTGCGCACAGGCGGTGGCGAATCCCTCCGTTCAAGTGTTGCCCGTAGACGGCGGGTGGTCAGCGGTCCTTCGCGTGCCCTCCCGGCATTCCGAGGAAGACACCGTGGTCAGCCTGCTCGAGACCCGGGACACGCTGGTGCATCCCGGGTTCTTCTTCGATTTCCCTTCTGAAGCCTTTCTCGTCGTCAGCCTCCTGCCGGAATCCGTGGAGTTTGCCGAGGGCGTCGCTCATGTGATGGAGCTGGCCAGTGGCTGACAAGACGGCTGGCGGCCGCCGCGCCGGGGCACTCGTGCCCCTGTTCTCGATCGCGTCAACGAGGAGCTGGGGGATCGGGGAGATCGCCGACCTGCCCCTGTTCACTGGGTGGGCGCGGACCGCCGGTCTTTCGGTGGTGCAGCTGCTCCCGGTGAACGAGATGGCCGGCGGACAGAGCTCCCCCTATTCGGCGCTGAGCGCCATGGCGATCGATCCGATCTTCATCGCCGTGCGGGATGTGCCGGAGTTCGCGTCAGCCGGCGCCGACGAGATGTTGTCCGCAACCCAACGCGAGCAGCTGGAGACGATACGGCGATCGACGTCCGTCAGCCATCGCCTCGTCCGCGAGCTGAAGACCGACGTCCTGCGGGCCTTGTTCGACCGGTTTGTCGAGGAGCA
>JACDBQ010000148.1 GCA_013694845.1 Acidobacteriota bacterium | reverse complement strand
GCCCTGGGCCGCCGCTGCTGCCGGGGGCGCGACCGCCGCCTGCAGCCGCACCATGTCTTCGTTCGAAATCGTCCAGTGATCGCGCGACCCGCGTTCGATCTGGTTCGAGCCCATTTTGTAGATGTTGTAGAGAAACTGGTCCTTGTAGCGGGACGCCAGGTCGAGCACGGCGTAATTGGCGGTGACGGAATAATCGATCGACTGCCGGAACTTCCATTCCTGCGGCGCGATCGGCGCCGGAAGATCGCCACGCGGCAGAATCGTGCTGGCGGTCGCCGGGATCGACGTCGGTGTGGGATTCCCGATGATCTCCGTCAGCAAGCCGATGATGTTCTGGAAGTAGGCCGTCGTCCGCAAGCCGCCGTTCCACCAGGTCGAGTACGAGGCACCCGAGCGCATGGTGAATCCCGGTTTCCCTTCCTGCAGAAACCGGTGGTGCATCGCCGCGCCGACCAGGTCGAGACCGGTGACGATCATCGGATCGAAGTTGTAGTTGAACGGATCGCGGAATGGTGGCGAGAAGATCACCGTACCGGCCGGGCCGGTCTGGTGATGGTTGTACATGATCTGCGGCAGCCACTCCCAGTACATCATCTTGTTCAGGTTCTGGGATTCCTTCGTGTTCGACATGTAGAAGTCACGGTTGTTATCGTGTCCCGCGTACTTCTCGTAGAGCCGCGGACTGCAGGTGCGGCGCTGCAGAGGATCCGCGTTCTGCATGTAGCACTTCGACACCATCTGCATGCCGTCAGGGTTGGCATGGACGGCGATCACGATCACGTCGCGCAGAATCCGCATCGTTTCCTCGTCGGTCCGGCTGACCAGCTGGAACACCGTCTCCATCAGTTGATGGGCGCCGACGACTTCGGTCGCGTGCAGCCCCCCGTCGATCCAGACCACGGCCTTGCCTTCTTTCGCGAGCGCCCGTCCCTGCGCTTCCGTGATGCCGCGCGCCTGGTGCAGCTGCTGGGAGATCTGCTTGTAGCGATCCAGCTTCGCAAAGTTCTCTGGAGCGGTGACGATGGCGGCGAGGTGCGGTCGACCCTCCTCCGTTTTGCCGATCTCGATCACCTGCATCCGGGTCGACTCTTGGTCGAGCTTTTGCCAGTAGGCCTGGAACTGGTCGTAGGTGGCCAGCTGATAGTCGTCGCCGATGTTGAAGCTGAAATGCTGTTTGGGAGTGGTCACCGTCTGGGCGGTCGCGCTGGCAGCCACCAGCAGGGCGGCTCCGAACACGGCGCTCAGCCGGGCGTATCTCTGGGTCATCCTGATCCTCCGTAGCGGGTGCAAGCGCGTAACGATAACACGCGGCGGACCGTGACCCTGCGGAGGCGAGCCGGGCTATTTGATGGGAGAACCGGCGAGAGGGATGCCGCTCTCTGGCATGATGCCGCCGAGAGTCGCGGTGTGTTCGTAGATGATGCTTTCGACGTTCGTCGCAAAGAAGCGGCCGGTCGCGTTCGTGTCGAGCGGATCCGCGAGGATCGCGTACGCAGGCGCGGCCTGGCCCGGCCCCAGCCCGTTGCACGACGCCGGTGCCCCGACGAGCGGCGTGCCCGCAACCGTGAACGAGTATCCGTGCCGGAGCACGGTCGCGGCGCTGGTAAGGCCGTCCGGTAGAAGGCATCCGACGATGCCGGCGGCCGGACGCCGAGCGTCGGAAGATCCGGAGCGTAGAAGCCAAGACCGCAGGTGATCGCAAAGCTCAATTGGCCGCTGTTGATGGCGCGCATCGTCCCCAGCGCGGACGAGGCCTGTGCGGCGCCGCGCGCACGCATCATTCCGGGTAGCGCGAGCACCGAGAGCAGGCCGATCAGCGCGATCACAAACAACATGTCGATCAGCGAAAATCCACGCTGCGAGCGCGAGCGACAAGTTATGCCCATCCGGTGGACACTTTTCGGCAGTGGTGCCACTTTTCGACAGTCCTGCATTGTTCTCGAAGGCTGCAACGGTTATCTATTCGCGTATCGCGCGGGCGTCAGGGTTGGGGACGCCTCAACCAGTGCAAGACCAACACCACCGCGGCGATGCCCGCGCCCGCTGCGTCCATGCGCACATCTGCCAGCAGCAGCAGCGCGCCCGACACTGCCATCAGGACCCGCTCGACGGCCGTCGCGGGGGCAAAGATCCATCCGCCGAATGCCGCCGCGAATGCCGCAATGGCCGCCGCCGCGGTGAGCCCCGTCCCGAGCACCGAGAGCCCGGGCGCCTGCAGCAGCAGGCCCGCGCCCTCGGGTGTGAGCGTGAAAGCGAAGGGCACGAGGAACGCGGGCAGCGTGTACTTCCACGTCAGCATCATCGTCCTGAACGGATTCCCGCCGGTGATCGCGGCGGCGGCGAACGGTGAGAGCGCGGTTGGCGGGCTCACCTCCGACAGCACGGCGTAGTAGAAGATGAACATGTGGGCGGCGGCAAGCGGCACCCCGCTTTGCACCAGCGCCGGCGCGACCATCACCGCCGCGATGATGTAGGAGGCGGTGACCGGCACCGCGAGACCAAGCATCCACACCGCGATAGCGGAATAGAGCACGGTCAGAAACAGGTGTCCACCCGCGAGCGCCACGATGATGCCCGCGATCTTGAGCCCCAACCCGGTCAGCGTGACCACGCCCACGATGATTCCCGCCGTCGCCGTCGTGGCGACAACACCGAGTACCCCGACGGCGCCACTGCGGAGGGCATCGATCAGGCGCCGCGGCGTGAGCGCCGTTTCCCGTCGGATGAAGCTCAGCGCCGCCGCGAGGATCGTCGCCCAGAACACCGCCCGGAACGCCGACATTCCGGTGATCATCAGCACCGCGATGGCCACCAGCGACGTGAAGTGGTACCCGTAGCGTCTCGTCAGCACCCAGACACCCGGTGTGTCGACCGGGACCGCGACCGTCCCGGCTCTTCGCGAGTCCGCCTCGATCATCAGCAGGATCGAGAGGTAATAGAGAATCGTCGGAATCGTCGCCATCACGAGCACCTGCAAGTACGAGATCCGCAGGAACTCCGCAATGAGAAATGCCGCCGCCCCGAGGGTGGGGGGCGAGAGCAGCGCACCGATGCCCGCCGCCGACAGAATCGCGCCGCCTGTTTCCGGCTTGTAGCCGGCCCGGCGCAGCATCGGCCACGATACGGAGCCAAGCATCACGGTCGTCGCGACCCCGCTGCCGGATACGGTGCCGAGGAGAAATCCCGCGAGCGTCACGCTCCGGCCCGGCGCCGAGCCCGATCGGGATTTCCCGATCGCGGCCATTGCCCAGTCAATGAAAAACTGACCGGCGCCCGATCGCTCGAGCACCGCGCCATAGATCGTGAACAGGATGATGTAGGTAGCCGTGACATCGAGGGGCACGCCGAAGATGCCTTCGAGCGTCATGTAAAGCGTGCCGACCAGGCGGTCCGGCGGATATCCTCGATGCGCGAACAGGGAGAGACCGATCGCATCCAGGTGCGGGCCCAACAGCGCATAGAGGAGGAAGAACCCCGCCGTCACAGGCAGTATCCAGCCCACGGCGCGCCGTGTCGCTTCCAGGACGAGGATCACCGTCACACTGCCGAGAACGAGATCGATCGTGCGAGGGTCAGCCGCGCGGTAGATGAACGCCTGGAAGTCGATCAACGGCCAGGCCAGCGCCGTGACGCTCGCTGCAATCAGGCCCCAGTCGAGCGGACTCACTCGGTGCTGTCCGCCTCGAATCCGCGGAAACAGCAGGAAACTGAGGGTGAGCGAAACCAGCAGGAAGCTGACGCGATAGATCTGCGGCTGGACGACGAACAGGACCCAGTAGAGCGCGTAAAGGGAAAGGCCGGTCGACAACACCGCAGCGACCCGCCCGGAGGGTCCGTCCAGGCGCCGGATCGGCGCCTCGTCGGCAACCCTCGCTTCCCCCATCGAATCGGTCATCCGTGGTGCATGGTAGGGCACGGGTGGGGGCGGAAGGAACGGTTTTTCAACCGGGGCCGGAGACCAAGCCAGCGGAGGACGCGCGGACTTCCGCCGGATTCAGTCCTTCCGAAGTGGGCCCGCCGGGGAGCCTGCGGATGGGGAGGGCCTGCTCACCGCACGCCCTTCTCCCGGAAGTAGCGCAGTGCACCCGGATGAAATTCCGCCGGGGATCCCTGAATCGCTGACGGCAGCGCCAGGTTGCGGGCCTCCGGGTGGATCGCCGCGAGCTCCGGTTGTTTCTCGAACAGCAGCCGCGTGATGTCGTAGGCGAGCTGGTCCGGCATGGACCGGTTGACGACCAGCACGTTCGCCACGCCGACGACCGAGACCGGCGCGGTCACTCCAGGGTACGCGTCCTTCGGAACCTCGAGCGGGAAATACAACGGTCCGTGTTCGCGCTGCAGTGCCGGAACGAGCTCGCCCGTGGGTATCAGGCGGATGGTGATCCCCTGGGAGTGCGCGAGGTCCTGCACGGCGGCCGTCGGCAAGCCTCCACTCCAGAAGAACGCGGCGACCTTGCCATCTTTCAGCGCCCCCGCGGACTCCGAGGCGCCGAGCCCCTGCCGGGTCACGTCGGCGTCGGGGTTCAGCCCCGCTGCACGCAGGATACGAAAAGCAATGACCTCGGTACCGCTGCCGGGTGAACCGGTCGAAACAATCTTGCCGCGCAAGTCCGCGACCGAACGGATCTCGGCGTTCGCCAGGGTCACGAGTTGGGTGTAATTGGAATAGAGGACTGCGATGCTGGCGGCCGGCGCGGGGGCGCCGGCGAAGGCGCCGCGGCCGTTCACGGCGTCCGCGACCGTATCGGCGAGCGCGAAGGCAATATCTGCCTTGCCGTCGCGTATCAGCTTCAGGTTGTCGACCGACGCAGACGTGACCTCGGCGGTGGTGCGCACACCCGCGAGGTTCTCGTTCAGAATCTTCGCGAGCCCGCCGCCGTAGGGGTAATAGACACCGCCGGTCCCTCCCGTCGCGATGGAGAGAAACTGTGACCCCTGCCCGCCCCCGGCGCATCCAAGGGTGAGTCCAGCAGCAAAGACGACGGCAGGTGAGAGCTTCAGCATTTCGGCGTGTATTCATTAGTGCTCGCGGGGCCCCCCACCGCTCGCTTTTCGCTCGGCGGCGACGCTACGCGCCGCTGCACTTCGTTGCCTCGCTCAGGCCGCAGGCGCTGGGCGTCCCTAATCATCGCGTCAGCTTGCGGTACTTGATGCGGTGCGGCTGGTCGGCTTCCGCCCCGAGGCGACGCTTGCGGTCCGCTTCGTAGTCTTCGTAGTTCCCTTCGAACCAGACGACCCTGCTGTCCCCTTCGAAGGCGAGCACGTGGGTCGCAATACGGTCCAGGAACCAGCGGTCGTGGCTGATGACGACCGCACACCCGGCGAAGTTCAAGAGCGCCTCTTCGAGCGCTCTCAAGGTGTCGACATCGAGATCATTGGTCGGTTCGTCGAGCAGCAGGAGGTTCGCGCCTCCCTTCAGGAGCTTCGCCAGGTGCACGCGATTGCGCTCGCCCCCGGAGAGCGATGCCACCTTGCGCTGCTGATCCCGGCCCTTGAAATTGAACCACGAGCAATAGGCGCGCGACGCGATGGTGCGCTTACCCAGTTCCACTTCATCGCCGCCGCCGGTGATCTCTTCCCACACCGAGGTGTCGGCGCCGAGCGCATCGCGCGACTGATCGACGTAGCCGACCTGCACGGTGTCGCCGAGCCGCAGGCTCCCGCCATCGGGCTGCTCCTGCTTCGTAATCATGCGGAACAATGTCGTCTTGCCGGCCCCATTCGGACCGATCACACCCACGATTCCCGCCCGTGGCAAGGTGAAACTCACGTCGTCCATCAGCAACAGATCGCCGTACGCCTTGCGCAGACCGCGTGCCTCGATGACGATGTCGCCGAGTCGGGGACCGGGGGGGATGTAGATCTCGACCTGCTCGACCTGCTGCGCCGTGTCTTCGCTGAGCAACTGCTCGTACGCATTCAGGCGTGCTTTCCCCTTCGCCTGCCTGGCGCGCGGCGACATCCGGATCCAGTCCAGCTCACGCTGAAGGGTGCGTTGACGCTTGGACTCGGATTTTTCTTCCTGGGCGAGACGGTTCTGCTTCTGTTCGAGCCAGGACGAGTAATTCCCTTCCCACGGAATGCCGTAGCCGCGGTCCAGCTCGAGGATCCAACCCGCCACGTTGTCGAGGAAATACCGATCGTGTGTCACCGCGACTACGGTCCCGGGATAGTCCTTGAGGAACCGCTCCAGCCAGGCGACCGATTCCGCATCGAGATGGTTGGTCGGTTCGTCGAGCAACAGCAGGTCGGGAGAGCGCAGGAGCAGGCGGCACAACGCGACCCGGCGGCGCTCGCCGCCGGACAGCTGGGTCACGTCGGCCTCCGGCGGCGGCAGCCGCAGCGCGTCCATCGCCAGCTCGACGCGTGAATCGAGGTCCCAGCCCTGGGCCGCCTCGATCCGATCCTGAACCCGGCCCTGCTCTTCAAGGACCTTGTCCATCTCCTCAGGCGAGAGCTCCTCACCGAACTTCGCGTTGATCTCGTCGTAGCGGTTGAGGAGCGCCCGGATCTCGGAGACTCCTTCCTCGACATTGCCGAGAACGTTCTTCGCCGGATCGAGCTTCGGTTCCTGCTCGAGAAATCCGACGCTGATACCGTCCGCGGGGAACGCTTCGCCGACGAAGTCCTGGTCCTGGCCCGCCATGATGCGAAGGAGCGTGCTCTTGCCGGACCCGTTGAGACCGAGCACGCCGATCTTCGCGCCAGGGAGGAACGAAAGCCAGATATCCCGGAGAACGACACGGTCGGGCTGGTGGATCTTACCCAGACCCTTCATGGTGTAGATGAATTGCGCCATTGAAATTCTGAATGCTGAAGGCTGAATGCTGAGTGCTGAATTAATGCTGAAGGCGAAAATTGTACCCTTACTTCAGCATTCGGCATTCAGCACTGCGTTATCCGGACAGATATTCACCCGGATTCACGAACCGGTCGGTCTCGTAGTGGTATTGCTTGTCATAGAGCGTGCGGTAGCGGCCGCCGAGGGCGATCAGTGCGGCGTGGGTACCGCGTTCGACGATCTCGCCGTGCTCGAGCACCAGGATCTGATCGGCGCTGCGGATCGTCGAGAGGCGATGGGCGATCACGAACGTGGTTCGGCCCTGGCGCAGCGACTTCAGCCCATCCTGGATCAGCGCTTCGCTCTCGCTGTCGAGCGACGAGGTCGCCTCGTCCAGCACGAGAATCCTGGGGTCGGCAAGAATGGCGCGCGCAATCGCAATGCGCTGGCGCTGTCCGCCCGACAGCTTCACGCCGCGCTCACCCACGATGGTGTCGTACTGCTGCTCGAACCCTTCGATGAACTCGTCCGCGTGCGCGATGCGGCTCACGTCCCTGATCTGCTCGAGCGTCGCATCCGGTCTGCCGTAGCGGAGGTTCTCGATGATCGTGCCGTCGAACAGAAAATTGTCCTGGAGCACGACGCCGAGCTGTGATCGATAATCCCTCAGGCGAACAGTCGCGAGATCGCGGCCATCGACAAAGATCCGGCCGGCCTTCGGACGATTGAAGGCCATCACCAGGCTGATCAGGGTGCTCTTGCCCGATCCGCTCGAGCCGACGAGCGCGGTTGTCGTGCCGGCCGGCGCCCGAAAGTTGATGTGTTTGAGGACCTCGACGTCGGGGTTGTACTCGAAGGTGACGTCCTCGAACACGATCTCACCCGCAATCGTGCCGAGCGGTGCGCGGGTCGCGTCTTCGTCATCCTCGGTCCGCATGTCCATCAACTCGTGGATCCGGTCCAAACCGGCGAACGCCTCGCTGATCTGGGTGCCGATGGACGCGATCTGCATGACCGGCGCCGCCATCAACCCGGTGAAGAGGATGTAGTTGAGGAACTCCCCCACCGACATCCGCCCGGCCAGCATCGCCTGGCCCCCCATCACCATGATGATGACGCCGATGATACCGATCACCACGGTGCCGAACGCGGTGATGCTGGACACCGACGTGATCGTCTTCGCGACGTTGCGGAACAGGCGGTGAACGCCGGTCGTGAAGACGAGCTCTTCGCGCTTTTCGGCCGTGTAGGTCTTGACGATTCGGATGCCGCCGATCGTCTCGGTCAGCCGCCCGGTCACTTCCGCATAGATCTTGCCGCGTTCGCGGAACACGGGGCGGATGACGCGGAATGCGTACCACATGCTCCCGCCGAATACGAGGAGCACGACCAGAGTCACGGCGGTCATGGCCCAGTGCAGATAGAACAGATAGCCGAGCGCGGCCAGCGCGGTCACGAAGCTTCCGACCAGCTGGACGAGCCCGGTGCCCACGAGGTTGCGGATCCCTTCGGCATCGTTCATCACGCGCGAGACCAGGATGCCCGACTGGGTTGAATCGAAATAGCGGACCGGCAAGCGGGCGACGTGTTCCTCGACGCGCCGCCGCATGTCGGTGATCGCGCGCTGCGCGGCGACGCCAAGCACCTGGGAGAGCGCAAAGGACGAGAGCGCCTGCACGAACGTGGCGGCGCCGGCCGCAATCGCCAGCGTCTGCAGCAGCTCGACCTTCCCCTGTCCGATCACGTCGTCGATCAAGTACTTGGAGGTGCCGGGCAGGACGAGACCGGCGGCGCGGTTGACGAGCATCAGCACCAGGCCGAGCGCCAGGCGGCCGCTGCGCGCGGCGAGCAGCGCCTTGGTCT
>JACDBQ010000138.1 GCA_013694845.1 Acidobacteriota bacterium | reverse complement strand
AGCATGAAGAGCCGGGCATCCGTGAGGCGGTCCGGATAGGCATCCTTGGCGACGGCGAGCCACTCATGCTGGCCGATACGGCCCTGGTCCCTGACGATGCGGCTGGGCTCGGCCGGGGATCCACGATGCGGACGGCAGACAGCTGCGTGAGCGCCAAACGCGCTGCGAACGGCTCGATCGCGCTATTCCTCGATGGCCCCTCGATCGAGGGCCACCACCTGGACCCAGGTTGGGCGGATGAGGCGTTCGGCCTGGAGAGACGGTTCTGGGCCGGGATCCAGCTGAGTACCATCGAGCTGCGCGTACCAGACCGGGGCATCATGGATCTGCTCTCTGCATCCGCTCGAACGCTCATCCAGGCGCGCGAGGCTCCCGCTTCGACGCTCGACGCCCACCTGCTCACGGAGGCCGCTCGGTACCTCGGGCATGCAGACCAGGCTCGTGAGCGACTCGAAGCGGCCCTGCAACGGACTCAGCCGGACCGACCCGGACCGATCGCGTCTCTGGAGGAGACGGCGATCTGCATCGCGATGATGGTGCGCCAACAAGAGGTGAGCGGCACGCCGGAGCTGACGCCCCGCGATGCCGCGTTCCTTCGGCATGCCTTGATACGGATGGCCGAGCTCCGAGGCCAGTCCGGCGAATATGGGGCACCGTCCGCTTCGGGCCACGGCCGACCGGGCGGCGAGCGAGAGGAGCTGGCCGCTCGACTGTGGGCGTTGACGGCCGTGTCGATGGTCGCGCGATGCCACGGTGTACCGCGCGCGCTCCAGCTCATGGCCGCACGGATCAAGACTGCTCTGCGTGCGAGATCCGGTCGGCGCGTTTGGCGTGACCTTCAGCTGGCCAACGGCGGTGGTACATCCCGCTCAGTGCTTGGCCTGACCCAGGCGATCTACCCGGGCGAGGCCTTCGCGCCTGACGACCCGCTGGTCAGTAGACTTTGCACTCTTCTCGAGGCAGCCGACGATGAGGAGGGGATACCCAGCGACAACGCACGGCTGCTCCCTCATGCAGCGTCGTTCTACGCAGACATCTGGCTGTATGCCGGTCGCCCTGATAAGGCGATCGACTACCTGTACGCGTTCGCTGATCATGCAGCGCCGACCGGAGTCTGGTCGTACGCGGCCGGCGCCGCCGCCTTCGTCCGACTGGTTCGCAATCTGCTCGTCTTCGAGCGCGGCGATCAGCTCGAGCTTCTGGCCGCAGTCCCATCCAACTGGTTGCACCCCGGCGCCGAGATCGTCGTCCAGCGGACGCCGACCAGGTTCGGGCCTGTGTCGGTGCACGTATCCGTCGATGCCGCTAACGAGGTCCATCTCACCCTCGAGGCAGACTGGGTCAGGCCGCCGAGGCGGATCGCTATCCGTCCGCCAGCGGCCACTATCAGGGTACGCGTAGACGGCCGCCGGATAGACGGGCGAGACGAATGCCTCGTGCTTCGCCCGGCTTCTAAGATGACCGCCGCGTTCGCCCGAGCTCAGCGCCGCGAACCCGTCGTCGGACACGCCGCCACCAAGGCTGCCCTGCGAGCTTGGACCGTCTTCTCCTCGGCCTACCCATTCAAGCCGGACATCCGCGCGTATCGTCAGTACCCGCTGGAGTCCGATGGACCCGCCCACGACGAATACCGAGCGATCCTGGCGCCTTGGTTCCATCGGCGGCGCATAGAGGAACTCGAGCCGCGGATCCGAGCGGTCGCCACCGATGTCATCGCAGGTCTCGCGTCGGCCGGACGGGCCGAAGCGGTCCACGAGCTCGCCTTGCCGATGGTCGTTCGATCCCTTGGCGTCACGCTCGGACGGCCGCAAGACGTGGACGAGTGGTTGAGCTGGGGAGTGGAGATCAATATCGTGCATGGCCGGCGCGACGGCCGGGGGACCGATGCATATCTAGGGCGAGTATTCGACGAAGTAGGGCTGCAGCCCGGCGATGACATCTTCAGCCACATCGCGACATCGACCTTGTCGGGCCGCCCGCTTACTCAACGTGACAGATTCGGCTTGTGCAGTATGGTGCTGACCGCCGGCCGAGCAGCCGTGGTGAATCTGCTCTCTGGGGCGATCTGGGTGCTTGCGTCGCGTCCTAGCGAACAGGCTCGGCTCGCGGCCGATCCAGCGCTCGTCCCAACCGCGATGGAGGAGATGCTGCGCTATCTGTCACCGGCCCCGGAGATGGATCGCACGCTCCTAAGCGACATCGACGGCTTCCCGGCAGGCAGCCAGGTCGTCCTCTCCTTCGTGTCAGCGAACCACGATCCCTCGGTGTTCCATGACCCTGGGACGATCGACCTCAGTCGCCGGCCTAACCATCATCTGGCCTTCGGCAACGGCCCCCACACCTGCCTTGGAGCTCACCTCGGCAAGCTCGAGGCGCGGGTGCTCTTGGAGGAGCTCCTTCGGATCGTGCCTCACTTCGAGCACGACGGTGAGCCTGAGATCAGCTGGCAGCGGGTAGGCGACACCGACGTGCCAAGGGACTTCATGTCGGTGCCGATCCGCGTCGTCCAGTGAGCAACCGATGGTCGGTGGTCGTCGACCGCGAGCAGTGTTTCTCATTCGGGATGTGTATCGAGACGCTGCCGAGGGTGTTCGTCTGGGACGAGGAGGACAAACCCGTCATCCAGCCCTTCGACCCGGATGCGATCTCCCTCGACGAGCTCAAGGAAGCTGTCGACGGCTGCCCTCGCGCGGCGCTCACGCTGGTTGACGAGGAGGGTCGGACGTTATGGTCCTGAGCTAGCTCGATCGACCACAGGCAACCGCCATCATCGGCCTCCACCCGCGTCGCCTGCTACGCCCCTACTCGAGGTAGTC
>JACDBQ010000134.1 GCA_013694845.1 Acidobacteriota bacterium | reverse complement strand
GCCCAACGTGGTCGATGCCCTCGGGCTCGCCGACCCGTCGACTCTCGGCCGGCCAGAGGACTACCTGGGTTCGGCCGAACAGTTCCGACGCCGATTGATGCGCACTGAACCGGAATGACTGAGATGCGATGCCCCCGCTGAAGGTTCGCGATACGACGTGTTACTACCGGCTGGACGGCCGCGAGGACCAGCCCGTCCTGATGCTGGCCCATTCGCTCGGCCAGGATCATGCTCAGTGGGATCCCCAGGTTGCCGCGCTATCGGAGCACTTCCGCATCCTGCGATATGACATCCGTGGGCACGGTGCGTCGGAAGTAACGCCCGGTGATTACCGGATCGAGCAGCTCGGAAACGACGCTCTCGCGCTGGCGGAGACGCTGGGCATCGGTCGCTTCGCCTTCTGCGGTCTGTCGCTCGGGGGCATGATCGGACTGTGGATCGCAGTGCACGCGCCGGATCGGATGAGCGCGGTCGTGCTGGCGAACACGTCCGCAAAGGCGGACGGCCCGGGGATGGAGGCCCGTCGACGCACGGCCCTCTCCGAGGGAATGGGCGCGGTCGCCGACACCGTCATGGGACGCTTCTTCTCGCCGCAGGCGCTGGCCGCCGGAGGCCCCATGGTCGACACGTCGCGCCGCATTCTGCTCGCGACAGATCCAGTCGGGTATGCCGGCTGCTGCGCGGCCATCCGGGACATGGATCAGACCGGCGACCTTGCCCAGATCCGGATGCCGGCGCTGATCGTCAGTGGTGATCTGGACGTCTCTCTGCCCTGGACCGGACACAGTGCCGAGTTGGCGCGCCACCTGGCGTACGCACGGGTGGTGCACCTCCCTGCCGCGCATCTCTCCAACCTCGGGACGCCGCGGTCATTCAATGCGGCGCTGCTCGACTTCCTCGTGCCGCGCCAGTCCGGAGATGCCGCCGCTGGAATGCGGGTACGCCGCGCGGTGCTCGGGGACGCGCACGTCGACCGGGCCTCCACGCAGCCAGCCAGTGCAGACTTCCAAGAGTTGATTACCCGCTACGCGTGGGGCACCGTCTGGACGCGGCCCGGCCTGGATGTCAGGACGCGCCGGCTCCTCGTGTTGACCACGATGGCGGCACTCGGCCGCTGGGAAGAGTTCCGCCTGCACCTGCGGACCGGTTTCGCGCACGAATTGGAATGGTGTGACGTCGAGGAGATTCTGCTGCAGGTCGCGGTCTACGCGGGCGTTCCCGCCGCGAACACCGGCTTTCATATCGCGGCCGAGGAGCGTCCGGGCGACGGTCATCCGGCTGTCCCGCCATCACGCAGCTGACGCTTTCGTCGTGACGGCTTCGCCACCCCGACGCGCGCTTCGCGCAGGTGCTCGAGAAATGCCCGCCGCAGGTGCGATCCGTCGGTGTGAGCGCCGCGTTCAGAAGCGGACGTTGGCGCGTGCGTGCAGCACGAGTCCGCGACCGCTCGGCAGCGGATCGTCTGGCACGATGAAATCGAGCATGAATCGGCAGTTCCTGCTGACGTAGTAGTTTGCAGCCACGTCCCACTGGCGGGTGTTGGCGACGGGCCCGTGCAGCCCCCCGTAGCGCGCCGCCAGTTCGAGGTGATCCAGTCCCTTCCGCGCCGCTTCCGGGTAGATTCTCCAACTGCCGAAAGCGTAGAACCCGTCCTGTCGGATGGCTCCGTCCCTGGTGCGGTCCTGCAGGAACTCGGCGACCAGACGATACCCGCGCCGGTCGAAGCCGACATCCGCCCCCATGCGGGTGCGCATGCCGTCCGGTTGGTCGCCCCTAACCGCGTTCACGGCAACGTGAAGACCGGAGACCGTCGGTGGGGCGACCGAAAGGCGCAGCATCGCGTCCTTCGCGTCGTTGTTGTCGGGCGTGTTCTGGCCTGTCCCGTTGGCAATGGCGGCCCCGTACGAGAGCCATCCGAAGAACGGGCGTGTGTTCTCGACCATGAGTCCGGCATCGCGGCTCGGCGAGAGGTCGAGGACCGCACGTTCGGTGAACTCGAGCGTGTTCGACGAGGCGACGTATCGTTCATAGCTGTAGGGCATGATCATCTGCCCGATGCTGACCGTGAACGCCGGGAGGTAGTCGAGCGTGATGAAGCCGTCTCGCAGGACCGGTGTCTGCGTCGTTTCGGCCGAGACGAGAAACGTGATTCCTCGCGTGACGGGGCCCGATATCTGGAACCGAAGGCGACGGACGTCGAACTGCGCGTCGTCCGACGATCGATTCTCGGTCAGGTAGTCGTACTGGATGTAGCCGGACAGCAGAAACTGCCCGATGCGAATCGGCGCAGGCGGCTGCGGGTCGGCCGCTTGTGCGAACGCTCGACCGTGAAGGAGGCACAGCAAGAGGACACACGCGTAGCCGATGGGTGGCGCTGTCATCAAGGCCGCTACCTGGATTGGAGAGGCCGCCGGCGTGCCGTGATGATTGCGATCAAATGACCGCGATCCCGTCGATCTCGATCAGGAAGTCTTCTGACCCGAGTGCCCTGACGACGACGAGCGTGCTGGTCGGCTGGTGGTCGCTGTAATACTTGAGGCGGACCTTGTTATAGGCATCCCGGTACTTTATGTCGGTGAGATACGTGGTGGTCATCATCAGGTTTTGAAAGGATCCGCCTGCCGCCGCAAGAACGGCGCGGAGATTGGCGAAAACCTGCTCGCACTGCGCCTCGGGGTCTCCCTTGCCCACCACGTTGCCTTCGCGGTCAGCAGCGGTCTGCCCCGAGATGAACAGAAGCTTGCCGCCGTCGGTCCTGATGCCCTGGCTGTAGCGTGGGCGCGGGTCCTTGAGAGAGTCGGGCTGGATCACGTCGCGTGTCACGGTGTCATGTCCTCCGCGACCGGTAAGCTGGGCGCTGGCGTTCGATTGTAGGCGATTTCAGCGACAATGAAGCTCTGAACCTCGGCAAAGGTCAGACCAAATAAAGGCGGCGTATGACGGAGCGTATGCAGCTTGTTGCGCGGGTGTCGCTGGTCGTCGTGTTGGCGTCGCGGCTCGTCGCTACCCAGGGGCAGCCCACCGCCTCAGAGGGTGAGGTGCTTCGGCTGCTGCAGCAGGAACGGCCCTACCACGCGGTGTCCTCAACCGTTTTTGACCAACTCGGATGGCCTCTGCCGGACGCAGGGGCCGCGGTCAAGGCACTCGCCGATGCCGCACCCGGCGGCGCGTTCGACCCGCGACGGCTCGAGGCCATTCCCGCGCAACAGCTCGGGTATCGCGCGAGCTGGCGCGAGGTGCGATATCGAGTGTACGGGCTCGACTGGGATATCTCCGCCCTCCACCTCACGCCCAACCAGCCGGTAGCCGGGCTGCCGACGGTGGTCATCATCAACGGCGGCTCGGCGAATTTCTACGAGTTCTTCGTCACCCCGCTCAACGAGCCGGGGCTCGGCCAGTACCTGGCGCAACGCGTTCCCGTCGTGCTGATCACCATCCCGGGCAATTACCGCCACGGCGGCTGGACCGAGAAGCAATTCGAGAAGCGGATTCCCGGTTACCTCCTCGATCGTGACGTCTCTGCCGAGGAAGCGAAGATACGGCACTCGGTCTACACCTTCCGGGTGGTGACCGATGGTGTGAAGAAACTGATTGAAGCGCACACGACCGGCCCGGTCGTCGTCGTCGGCCACTCGACGGGCGGTGAAGTCCAGTTCATGCTGAAGGATTCGAGCCTGAAGGATCGCCTGCGCGGGCTGTCGTTCGGCTGGGGGACCGGCGGGCCGGCGGCGCTGAGCACGATGCGCGAGTTTCGTGGCGAGCGTACGGCCGACGACTACCCCGCAATCTGGGATCTCAACCCACGGCCTCCGAGCGCATACGCCCGGGGATACCTCGGTCCGTTGAACCCTGTGTGGGATGCGCGCCAGACTCGCCTCGAGGTCGCCACGCGCTGGATGGGCCTCGAAGAGACGAGGCGTCCGCAGTTCAAACAAACGCTGCAGAATATCGAGCACAACAGCGCAGACGGCCTGCGCGATCATGTTGCGAGCCAGATCCGCAACGTCCTGAAGGGCAACCCGTACCGCATCGATCCCGAGGAAGTCATCGGCGATCTGTTTACCACCATGCGCCCGACGGTGTCCGGATACACGAAGATGATCTGGACGGTCGCGAAGCTGGATGATGGCCACTGGAACCCGGATCCGGCGAAAGCGCGGGAGGTGCAGGTGGCCGACCAGTTCCGCAAGGCGAATCCCGGCGTCCCGATCCGCGTTCTGCTGTTCGACGTGCCGATGACCCATTACGGCCACATCGAGAAGCCGCGTGAATTGGCGGGAGGCCTGGTCGC
>JACDBQ010000124.1 GCA_013694845.1 Acidobacteriota bacterium | reverse complement strand
ATGGGCCGCCCCGCGGCCGCGCGAATCTCTTCGGCCGTCGGATGGTAATTGACGAGGACGGTGTCGTCCCAGCCGTGGTAGTGCCCTTCGAACTTCAGGTATTTGGGCCTGCCGGTCACGGCACGGGCGAGCCGGAGTGCCGTCTGCACCGCTTCCGTCCCGGTGCAGGCGAAGCACACCAGATCGGCGCACGGCACAAGAGCCGTCAGCCGTTCGGCAACCTCGAACTCGAGTTCGTGCTGGGCGCCAAAGGTCAGTGCCTTGCGCGCCTGGGCGGCCACCGCCTCGACGACCTGTGGCGGGGCATGGCCGAGGATCAGCGGCCCCCATGCCAGGCCGTAGTCCAGGTAGACGTTGCCGTCCACGTCGGTGACTCGCGATCCGGCGCCCCGCTCGAAGAACAGCGGGTAGGGCCTCGCGCCCCGGCGGACCGTGCTGGACACGCCGCCCGCGAGCGAGCCCTGCGCCCTGAGGTAGTATTCGCCGGACCGCCTGGTCTTCCTCCTGACGCTGCGATCACGGCCGTCGGTGCTCGAGCTCGTACCTGCACCCATCGTCGGTGGCCTGGGAAGCATGGCCACATTTGATGTCTCCGGCTCCGGCCTGTCAACTCCCGGGGCCGGAGATCAGGCAACGACACTGCGGGGGTGGTCTACTTCGGGCGGTGCACTCAGGGCGGAAGACGGGCGTCGAGGGTGGAGGACCACTGGACACGGGGCGGCAGGTTTCGGGGCGGAGCGCGGGGCGGTTGGCCAGACGGTGGGCCTGCTGTCTCGTCGTGCTCCTCGGCTGGCTGGCAGGCGGGTGCACCGGCCGGGGGCAGGAGTATCCGAACCGTCCGGTTCTCTTGATCTGCCCGTGGGCCGCCGGCGGAGGCACCGACCGCGTCGCGCGACAGCTGGCAGTTGGACTCGAGAGGGAGCTCGGCGTGCCGGTCAATGTCGTCAATGCCACCGGCGCCTCCGGCGTGACCGGTCACACGCGGGGAGCGCTCGCCCGGCCCGATGGCTACACGATCACCATGATGACGGTGGAGCTCAATATGCTCCACTGGCGTGGGCTGACGCCGATCACCCACGCGGATTTCCGGCCCGGCGCGCTCGTGAACCTGGATCCTGCGGCGCTCTTCGTCCGGGCGGACGCCCCCTGGCAGACGTTGAAGGAACTGAACGAGCACGTCCGGCGGAACCCGGGGACACTGCGCGCGTCGGGCACCGCTCTCGGCGGCATCTGGCATGTCGCGCTCGCCGGATGGCTGACGGAGATCGGCCTGCCCACTGATGCCGTGCGCTGGATCTCCATCGAGGGCGCCTCGCCGTCGCTGCAGGAGATGATGGCCGGGGGGCTGGAGATCGTGAGTGCCAGCCTGCCGGAGGCCCGCTCCCTGCTTCAGGCCGGCGAGGTTCGCGCCCTGGGGGTGATGGCCGACGAGCGTCTCGCTCAATTCCCAGACGTGCCCACATTCAAGGAGCAGGGAGTCGACGCCCTGTTCGCCGCATGGCGGGGCATCGGGATGCCCGCAGACACCCCCGATTCGGTCCACCAGAGATTGAGCCGTTCCCTGGCAGAGGTCACCAACGGCCGGGAATTTCAGGAATTTATGACCAAGGGGGGGTTCAACTGGGCGTTCGAAGGACCGGATGAATTCGGCGAGACCCTCGGGCGCCTGGACGCCGCGTACGGTCAGTTGCTCACCAGCGACGCCTTCAGCGACATGGGCGGGGAGATCGTCGGGCCGATGGCCTTCCCGGCAATTCTCGGATCGCTGGGAGTCGTGGTGCTCGTCATCCTGCTGGCGACGGGAGGGCTGAGAGAGACCGCCTCCTCCGACACGTTCTCCTGGCGCGGCGCTGGCCGGGTCGCCATGATCCTCGCCGCCATCCTCGTGTATCTCCTGGTCGCCGAAACGCTGGGATTCGTGCTCACCGGGTTCGGGGTCCTGGCGTTTCTGATGTGGCGCCTCTCGGTCCGATGGCCGGTCGCGCTGACGGTGAGCCTCGTCCTCATCCTCGTCGTCTACCAGATTTTTGCCATTTACCTGCGCGTGCCGCTGCCACGCGGCCTTTTCGGTTGGTGAGGAAAGAGGGCGGAAACGATGGAAGGAGCATTCGTCCAGGCAATCCAGCAGGTGCTGCTCAGCCCCTATGTGTGGCTGGTGGTCATCGCCTCAGCCATCTACGGCGTCTTCATGGGGGCCATGCCGGGGCTGACGGCCACGATGGCGACGGCGCTGGTCGTGCCGGTCGTCTACTTCATGGAGCCAGTGCCGGCACTGGCGGCCCTGGTGACGCTGACGGCGTGCGCGATCTTTGCCGGGGACATCCCGGCGGCACTGCTCCGGATTCCAGGCACGCCGGCCAGCGCCGCCTATACCGACGACGCCTACAACCTGACGCTGCAGGGCAAGGGAGACCGGGTGCTCGGCGTGTGCCTCCTCGCAAGTATTGCCGGCGGCTTTTTCGGGGTCATCCTCCTGATCCTGTTCGCGCCGTTCCTCGCAAATTTCGCCGCGCGGACATTCAGCGTGGTCGAGTACTTCTGGCTCTATCTGCTGGGCCTGAGCTGCGCCGTCATCGTCTCACGCGGTTCCGTTCTGCGCAGCCTGCTCGCGTTGATCATCGGCCTGCTGCTGAGCGCCATCGGATTGAGCGCCGTACACGCGGAGGCACGCCTGACCTTCGGCCGGCCCGAGCTGTACCAAGGGGTGAACTTCATCCCCGCGATGATCGGGCTGTTCGGCATCTCGGAGATCCTGCGCAACATGTTCGCCCCGACGCTGGGTGAACACGCCCCGCTGGCGACCGACGCGGCCGGACCGGGCGAAAGAACGCGCTGGTATCGTCGTGCGACGGACCTTCTCGGCGGCGACGTGATCAGGCGGACCGTGCCCTTCCTCTGGCTGCGCCGCTGGCACTTGCTGCGGTCCGGAGCGATCGGATCGACAATCGGCATGCTGCCCGGCGCCGGGGCCGACATCGCCTCCTGGGTCTCGGTGGCGGCATCGAAGCGGTTTTCGAAGACACCCGACGACTACGGCAGGGGCTCGCTGGAAGGGGTCGGCGATGGAGCGGCGGCCAAGAACGCGTCTCTCGCAAGCGCCTGGATACCCGCCCTGGTGTTTGCCATCCCCGGCGACTCCATCACGGCCATCGTGATCGGCGTGCTCCTGATGAAGAACGTCACGCCCGGCCCCGACATCTTCACGACGCAGGCGCATGTCGTCTACAGCATCTACCTGCTCTTCATCGTGGCGAACGTGGTGCTGCTTTTCGCCGGGCTTGCGGCAATCAGAGCGGGCGGCCTGATCCGTCGCACGCCCAAGCCCGTGTTGCTGCCGATCATTCTGCTCTTCTGCATTACCGGGGCCTACGCGATCAACGGCAGCTATTTCGACGTGCTCGTGATGGGCCTCATGGGGCTGCTGGGCCTCCTGCTCGACCGCAGGGACGTCCCGTCGGGCCCGGTGATCCTGG
>JACDBQ010000116.1 GCA_013694845.1 Acidobacteriota bacterium | reverse complement strand
AGGCGGTACAGAATGCCACTGTCGGAGCAGCGGGCACGCGTCTGGGACCGGCTCCGGAAGACCTGGCGATGGTCCTCTGGCTGTTTGCCGGAATGATGGGCGCGATGGCGGTGTACTGGGTCGTCTACACGGTCGCCCTCGGAGCGACGACGTTCGCGGTGTCGGAGATCTACGTCGGCCGGACCGTGACGATCCCTTACGTGTATGGCCGCATGCGTGGGCGAGTAGGCGCGCTGGTGTTGCTGCTGCTGCTCATCGCCCTCCGACTGGGGGCCTTGTGCCTGCTGGGCGCCATGGCCATCGGCCTGTCGATGGGGCTCGGGCGTCTGGGCGGGATCGCCGGCCCGATTGTCGCCGTGCTCGCGACGCTGCTCATCGGCTTGGCGCTGGTCGGCGTCGTCATGCTGATGATGTTGCGTTACGGCGTCGCGGTGCCAGCGCTCGTTCTCGAAGGGCTGTCGCCAGGCCGCGCGATCCAGCGCAGTGTCGATCTCACCAGGGGGCGTCTCGGCCGCGTCTTCCTGCTCGTGCTGTGCTCGACCCTGGTGACCTACGCGGCCCTGATGCTTTTCCAGGGCCCCTTCATCGGCCTGGCGCTGTATGTCGGGTTCGAGACCGCGCAGGGCTCCTGGCTGAACATCATTGGCGCCGTCTCTGGCACCATAGGGGCCACGCTGACGACGCCGTTCATGATCATCGGGCTGGCGCTGATCTACTACGACGCCCGGATCCGCGAGGAAGGCTTCGATCTCGAGCTCACCCTCGCAGCCCTCGACGGTGCCGACCCGGCGCGTGTCTGAATACGGCCGGCTCGCGGCACTCGCGGCTGCCGCTACGGCGGCGCTGATCGGCTTCGCGACACCGGTCTTCCCGACCCCCCAGAGTCCTGCGGTCCCCGCCGCAATGGACCCGGCGGCGTTCGTCGCCGAGCTACGACGAATCTCCGCTGACATTTCGAATGCCGAGCCAGGCTCGGTGCCGAGCGTGCGCGTCCCGACCGGATGGGTGGTGGAATCACGCGCACAGAGGGTTGAGATGCCCGCGCTGTGGCTTCGGCACGGGTTGGCGGAAGCCCGTGGCAACCCATCGTCGTGGCCGGCACGACGCGGGAGCCTGCTGGCGCAGCTCGAGGCGCTGCGAGGCGAAGCCGACTCACTTGCCCACACAGGTGAGGGCGCGAGCGATCCTGCGTTGGCGCGCTCGACGTTGGCGCGGATTCTCAGCGCCCCCGAGTTCAAGCGCATGGCCCATGACAGTGCGATGGCATCGCTGCGGCAACGGTTCACCAGGTGGTTGGTGCGGATGTGGGAGCGGCTTGGCGCGACGGCCCCCGGCCAACGAGGCACGGCGCTGGCGTTTGCCTGGATCGCCGCCAGTCTCGCGCTGATCGTTCTCACGATCTGGCTGGTGCGTGTGATGCTCCGGCCCGACAGACACGGGAGATTTCCGCTGACACCGCCACCGTTCAGGCGGCGGTCCGCCGGTGCCTGGGCGCGCGCCGCCGCGAGAGCTGCGGACCCGCGGGAGGTGTCCCGCTGCGCCTTCCATGCGACCGTCTGCAGCCTTGAAGAAGAAGGCACCTGGCGGCCAGACGACGCGAGAACGCCCCGTGAGTATCTGCGACTGTTGCCGGACGATCACCGCCGCCGGCGTCTGCTGGTCGAGGTGACCCGTCGTTTCGAAGAGATCTGGTACGCGGGCAGGGACGCGAACGAGCAGGATCGGCAGTCGTCGCTTGCGCGACTCAAGGAGCTTGGATGCCTGCCGGCCGATTGACCGACGCGCACCTGGTGATCGGCGCGGCGGCGCTGACCGTCATGCTGGGCGGCGCCGCGGCGTTCATCGACCCGTCGAGCCGGTCGGGTGGGGACGCCGCTTCCAGTTTCAGTACCGACGCCGGGGGCGCGAAGGCAGCGTTCCACACGCTGCAGGCACTGGGCTACCGGCTGGAGCGTTCTTTCGAGCCGATGACCGCGATCCACTCGGATCCGGCGCACACCACCCTGGTCCTCACCGGCACGGTCGCACCATCGGATCAGGATCGGATCGCGCTGCAAACCTTCGCGCGGGCGGGGGGCGTCGTGCTGCTCGTCGGCGTGCAGGGAGCCGACTTCCTTGGAATCCCCGGCGGCAAGTGGGCGTCTGCGATGCCACGTCCAGTCGCCACGCACCGCGTATTCGCGCCCAGCCCGCTCGCAGAACACGCCCGGGAGATCACCATGGCCGAGATCGACGGCAGCCCGTCCCTCGGCCCCGCCTACGTGCCGGTCTTCGCTCGTGACTTCGATCAACCGCTGGTCGCAAGCGCCCTGATCGGTCAGGGCCGGGTCACCTGGTGGGCATCCGCGACACCTCTCGCGAATGCGCACATCGGCGATGCCGATAATCTCCAGCTGCTGATGAATGTCATGGGCCCGGCCGCGTCGCGGCAGATCCTCTGGGACGAGCATTACCATGGCCACTCGCGTTCGCTCTGGTCGTACGCGGCCAAGACTCCGCTGCCGTGGCTGGCTGCGCAACTGGCCATCATCGCCCTCGCCGCGCTGAGTGCCTATTCGCGCCGGCGGGGACCGGTGCGGTCGGCGGAGCGGGACGCGCGGACCTCGCCGATGGAGTTCATCGAGATGCTGCTCGCGTTGTACAAACGCGGTGGGGCGGCCGGCGCCGCGGTGGCGGCCGCGCGAGCGCGGGTCAGGCGGACCGCGAGCGCCGTTTGCGGCGTTCCACACGACGCCAGCGACGAGGAGCTTGCCCGGACGGTTTCGTCCCGATTTCCAGTCGATCGCGCCGAGGTCGAGCGCCTGCTGGCTCAAAGCGAGAGTGCGACGCGACGTGCTTCACTCCCCGCCGCGGAAGCCCTCGACCTCACACGGCGGCTCCAGCGACTCGCCGCCGATCTGATCCGAAGACGCGGGCTTCAGTCCGCGTGACCACGTCGTAATGGCTGGCCGACAGCAGGAGATCCTCGTTAGATGTCGAATGCCCTCGTCCACATGACGGCGCACGCGCGCCGCGAGCTGTCGAAAGTCATCGTCGGGCAGCAGGCGCCACTGGACCTGTTGCTTCTGACCATCGTCTGTGGCGGCCACGCGCTCATCGAAGGGGTACCCGGGATCGCGAAGACGCTCGCCGTGCGCACGCTGGCGCGTCTGCTCCAGGTCCGCTTCCAGCGGGTGCAATGCACCCCCGACCTCATGCCCGGCGACATCGTCGGCGGCAACATCTTCAACATGGCGACCAGCCAGTTCGTGCTGCACCAGGGCCCGGTGTTCACCGACCTGCTGCTGGTCGACGAGATCAACCGGATGCCGCCCCGTACCCAGGCGGCGCTGCTCGAGGCGATGGAAGAACGCCAGGTGACGATCGACGGACGCACCCAGCCGCTGTCGCCGGCGTTCGCGACGTTTGCCACGCAGAACCCGGTCGAGTTCGAGGGCACCTACCCCCTTCCGGAGGCGGAGCTCGATCGGTTCCTGGTGAAAGTGCGCGTGGAGTATCCGCAGGCATCCGACGAGGAAACGCTCCTCAAGCGCTGTCACGAGGGCTTCGACGCGCGGAATCTCGATGCGCTTCAAATTGAACCGCTGCCCGCCGCAGCCCTCGACGAGGCGCGCCGGGACGTCGCAGCCGTCCGCGTGGAGGCGCCGATGTTCACCTACATCGCAGCGGTTGCGCGCCGCACGCGCGACTGGCCGGCGTTGACGCTCGGCGCCAGCCCACGGGCGGCCATCAACCTGATGCAGATGGCGAAGGCAACCGCCGCGATGGACGGACGCGACTACCTGCTACCCGACGATGTCAAGGCGGCGGCGCCGGCGGTGCTGCGTCACCGGCTGGTTCTGAAGCCGGAAGCGAATCTCGAGGGGCTCACCTCCGACCAGGTACTCCTGGACGTGCTCGCGGCCGTCGAGGTTCCGGCGTGACCGTGCGGCCGCTCGTGCCGGCACCGGTGACGGCGGCCGCGCTGGCCGCGAGGCGCCTCCCGTTTGCGTTCGCGCCGCGATTCTTTCTGCTCCTCGCCGCAGGGTGCATCCTGGTGATTCCCGCCTGGATCGATCCGCGGGCGATTCTCATCCTGGGCGCGTGGAACCTGCTGGTCATGGCCGCATGGATGGTGGATCTTCAGAGGATCCCGACCGGTGACGCGATTGACGTGACGCGTGCCTGGACCAAGCCGCTCGCCATCGGCGTCCCGAGCGGTGTGCGGATCGACGTTCGTAATCACTCGGCCATAGCCGTGCAAGTCGACGTGACTGATCATGTGCCGACGACCCTGAGGCGCGACCTGCCTCAGGTCAGGCTCGAGGTGGCGAGTGGCGCCTCGGCCGATACCGAATACGAGATTTCTCCCGCCGAACGCGGCGATACCCCGGTCGGGCGCCTCTACCTTCGTGTCCGCAGCTCCTGGTCGCTAGCGGAGCGCTGGCTTGCCGCCGGCGCTGAACAGACGGTGCGCGTCTATCCGGACATGGCCGACGCTCGACGCCAGTCCATGTTCCTCCTGCGAAGCCGGCAGCTGGCGCTGGAGAAACGACGCGCGCGCGTGGTCGGCCTGGGCCGCGACTTCGAGAGCCTGCGGGACTATCAGCCAGGCGATGAGCCTCGTGATATCAGCTGGAGCGTGACCGCGCGGCGCGGGAAACCGGTCACCCGGGTATATCAGCCCGAACGCAGCCAGGCGGTGTGGATCCTCGTGGACGCTGGACGGCTGCTTCGCGCCAGGAACGGCGCCAGAACGAAACTGGATGGAATGGTCAACGCAGCGCTCGGTCTGAGCGAGGTGGCGCTCGCCGCGGGGGACCGCGTCGGCCTGCTGACGTACGGACGACGCACCCACGCACGCCTGGCGCCGGGACGCGGCGGCCGCCATTTGCGCGCGATCGTCGACGCGCTGGCGACAGTGATCGCAGAACGGGCCGAAGCCGACCACGCACGCGCGGCGGCGGCCGTGATGGCTGTGCAGAAGCAGCGGGCGCTCGTCGTGTGGCTCACCGAGGTGGCGGAAACGGCCGGCGTGCCGGACGTCATCGAGAGTGCGGCCAAGCTGACGCCACAGCATCTGGTGTTGTTCGGGGTCACCCGGCCAACCGAACTGACCGCCGTCGCGGAGGCTGTCCCCGGTACCGAAGACGAGATGTACCGCATGCTCGCCGTCCACGAGACGCTGGATCGCCGCAGTGCGCTGCTGAAAGGGCTAAGGCAACGCGGCGTGCTGGTCGTCGAGATGGAGCCGCAAACGCCCGCGGCGCGGCTGATCGATCAATACCTCAGCGTGAAGGAACGGAATCTGATCTGACCCCCGGATCCGCCGTAACACCGGCCTGATCACGCCAGCCGCGGGCCAGATAGAAAACGAACAGGACGAACACCGACCCGCCGATCGAAAATTTCACCGACGTGCCGACCGCCGACGGTGAGACGAAGCCTTCGATGACCCCCGCGACCACGAGCAGCGGGATCGTGCCGAGCAGCAGGCGGACCGCTTCGCGTCCGCCGCCGGCGATCGATTCGCGGCGCGGGAGCGTGCCGGGGAACAGGATTCCCCTCGCCAGAAGCAGCCCCGCGCCCCCCGCAATGAAGATGGCCGGCAGCTCGAGGACCCCGTGAGGCGTCACGAAGCTCCACAGCGCCACACTCATGCCGGCACGCGCGCAGGCGGCCCCGACGACGCCGAGGAGGAGGCCGTTGAAGAGCATCATGTAAACCGGTCCCAACCCCGCGAGCATGCCGGTCGCGCAGGCGGCGAGCGCGACGGCGATATTGTTCGTCATGATCGCGCTCGAGGCGTAGGGCTTCACCGACACGATGCCGTGCGTCCACATCTCGCGCCGCGCGATGGTGTCCATCATCTCGCCGTTGAGGATGAATCGCTCGAAGCCGGGATCCGTCACGGCGAGCACGACACCGGCCACGGCGCCGGCGACAAACAGCGCGCAGGCAGCCAGGCTGTGAGGGAGCGTTCGCCGGAACGTGCGCGGAAAGCCATCGAGCAGGAACGTCAGCGCAGCGGCCGGACGCGAGCGCGCTGCGCCGGCGTAGACGAGATTGTGCGACCGCCCGAGCAGCTCGTTGAGATGGCGGGCGAGGCCGGCACTGCCGGGATTCTCGCGGGCGGTCGAAAGGTCGGCAGCGGTCTGCCGGTACAATAGCGCCAACTCGCGAACTTCCTCGTGGGTCAGCGAGGCGACGCTGCGCCGTCCACAGGCCGCGACCAGTGCTTCCAGGCGCGACCAGTGAGGCGTGCGTTTCTCGATCCAGCGGGCGGAGATGGGCCGTGCCGGCACTCGAAAAGCTTAGCATCGACACGCCGGAGCAGGTGGCGCTCGAGTTCTCACTCGCCACCGTTGGCAGCCGATTCCTCGCGTTGGCCATCGACACGCTCGTCCAGGCGGCGTGCATGCTCGTGCTCGTCGTGGTGGCCGGGCTCGCCGTGTTCGGGTCGCGCCTGATGCTGAACGCCGCCAGCCAGTGGCTGCTGGCCGTCTTCGTCCTCGGAACGTTCCTGGTCTACTACGGGTATTTCGCCCTCTTCGAATCGCTTTGGAACGGCCAGACGCCGGGCAAGCGGGTGATCGGTCTCCGCGTGATCCATGCGTCTGGTCGTCCGGTCAGTGTGCTGGAGGCAATTCTCAGGAACGTCGTCCGCATCGTCGACCAGATGCCGGGTATCTATGCGATCGGGATCATTTCGGCTTTCGTGACCGAACGCAGTCAGCGCCTTGGCGACCTTGCCGCCGGCACCGTCGTCGTGCACGAACGTCCAGTGAGCATGGACCAGCAGTCGTTCGCGGCAGCCGGGCCACCGGCGGGGCTGCCGACGCACCACGGCGCCGGGAAGTTGACCGCTGAGGAAATGTCGATGCTCGAGCTCTTCCTGTTCCGCCGGCGCGAACAGCTGGACGCGTATGCGCGTCTGCGGGCGGCCCAGCGGATCGCGTCGTACATCCGCAACCGGCTCGGCATCACGACGATCATCGACGACGAACGGCTGCTGGAGGAAGTCGCTGCCGAATACCGGGCGCTCCAGCGCTTCGGCTGAAATCGCGAGGTCCGTTTAAGGCCGGGGTGCGGGGTGCGGGATCCGGGTGCGGGATCCGGGGTCCGAAGGAATGTGAGAACCGGCCAGGCACGGCTTGCACCCGTCGAGTTAAGCGATCTCGAGCGGCAGGATCTCGGCGGTTGCGCGGCCATTCTCGATGCGGAGCAATCCGATCGAAGGCTGGAGGTTGAACCGGCGCGGACCCGCTGCGCCGGGATTCACGATCATCGTCCTGCCTCGGGACGCGATGAGCGGCTGGTGCGTGTGGCCGTAGACGATCACGTCGGCTGGATACCGCTGGACCAGATTGTCGGGCGTTGGGCTGCCCAGCTCGTGCCCGTGGCTGACGTGGATGGTCAAGCCGCCGAGTGTCAGGTTCACACGCTGCGGCAAGCCGAGGATCGGGTCATCCACGTTCCCGAACACCGCGTGCGTCGGTGCAATGGCCGTCAGTTCCCGCAAGACGCTCTGACGCCCGACGTCCCCGGCGTGCAGAATCAGCTCCACGCCGTGCAGAGCAGCCGTCGCCTCTGCCCGGATCAGCGAGTGAGTGTCGGAGATGAGGCCGATCAGCACGCGGTGTGGACCGACACTGGACGTTAGAAGATCACTCCCACGGCGCTGCGAGTGCCGAACGGGTGACCCTTGCTCGAGAGCTCGAGCGCGTCGTCACCGATTGCCGCTGCTCGTGTCATGTTTTCCCAGAAGGAAGCGGTCGAACCAGCCGACGATGTGCTGAAGGCGTTCGATCCGGTGCCACGGCTTGCCGGACCGCGAGAGCTCGTGGTTCTCGTTCGGGAAGCGGACCATCACGGTCTCGCGCTTCAGGAACTTGAGCGCCCGGAACAGGTCTTCGCCGCCGGCGGCGGGTGGCGTCCGCCAGTCTTCGTCGCCCAGGATGAACATCAGCGGCGTCTGGATCTTCTCGACATACGTGATCGGTGAGCGGCGGGCAAAGTCCGCAGGGTCCTGGAACGGGGGTTTGCGGAACCAGGTCTGGCGGAACAACGTGAAGTCCGCGGTGTACCAGAAGTTCGACCAGTCGGAAATGTCCCGCTGACTGACCGCGGCCTTGAAACGGTTCGTCTGGGTGACCGTCCAGTTGGTCAGCAGGCCTCCGCCGCTGCCGCCGGTCACCCCCATCCGGTTCGGGTCGACGTAGCCTTTCTTCACGACTTCGTCGACTCCGGCCATGATGTCCTTGTAGTCGTCGCCCGGATACGCGAACTGGATGATGTTGCCGAAGTCCTGCCCGTAGTTCGAGCTGCCCCGCGGGTTCGTATACAGGACGACGTAGCCCTTCGCCGCCATCCACAGGAACTCGTGCGTGAACGTGTTGCCATAGGCCGAATGGGGGCCGCCGTGGATCTGCACGACGAGCGGATACTTCCTGGCTGCGTCGAACGAGGGGGGTTTCAGGATCCAGCCCTGGATCTTGCGGCCATCGAAGCTCGAATACCAGATCTCCTCAGGCTCGGTGAGCGTGAGCTGGTTGAACAGGTCGTCGTTGAAGGTTGTGAGCTTCCGCGGCTCGGCGTCGCCGTCGGCGACAAACAGGTCGCCGACCCGTGTCGGCGTCGAGATGACGAGCGCGAACGTGTCGCCATCGCGGTCGGCGGTAAATGACATCACGTCCTGGTTCTTCTTGGCCGGCGGCGGCATGACCCGGCCCGAGGACCCGTCGACCCGCACCAGGTCGGCATTCCCCTGGACGCCGACCCGGATGAAGATCGAACGGCTGTCGCGGTCCCAGACCGGCCGCGATGGATGCGCGCCGCGTGGCGCACGCTGGTCGCCGCCGATGCCGCCGTCGGCATCGAAGTCGTAATCCGCCGTCAGGTTGCGTGGGGTGGCGCCTGGCGTGTCGACGACCCAGAGATCGGACTGCGAGTACGACCGTTCCGGCGTGCCATTGAGGGTTCCGAAGAACGCAATTCGCTTTCCGTCGGGTGCGACCGTGTAGGCGCCGATGCCGCCATCGATACTCACGACCCGTCGCGGCTCGCCGCCGTTCCTGTCGACTGCGTAGAGGTCGCTGTCGCCCGGCAGGTAGTAGGGCTCGCTGCGGCGGTCCGCGACGAAATACAGCTGCGCGCCGTCGGGCGACCAGCTGTGATTGCCGGCGCCGAACTCACCGGTGGTCACCGGCTTTGGCTTCGAAAGAGCAGCGGCGGTCGTGGACGGGCCGCCGATGTCGACGGTCCAGAGATGCGCGGGGCGATCCGGGTCCACGTAGCCGAATCCCGGGACACCATTGGCGCGATAGACCGCCCGTGTGATCACGCGGACGTCGGACTTGCGCTCGGCCTTCGCTGGGTTCTTCTCGTCCGCCTTCTCCTTGTCGGATTTGACGGCGAGGTCATCGGCCCGCGCGCTGGATGAGAAGGCGATGACCGTGCCGTCAGGCGACCACGCCGGGGCGCCGGCGCCACGGGGGATGTCGGTGACCGCGCGGGCTTCGCCGCCGGCCATCGACATCACGTGGATCTGGGCTGGCTGGATTTTCCCGTCCTTCTCCTCGGTGCGGACGAACGCGAGTCGCCCGCCATCGGGGGACCATCGCGGCGTGATATCGCGGGTGCCGCCGGTGAGCCGCCGGGCCGGCTCCTTACCGGCGGTCCCGGCGATCCAGATCGACGTGTCGTAGGAGTCCGCCTTTTCGTTCGCGTCCACGCGCACGAACGCCACCTGGGATCCGTCCGGCGAGATCTGGGGATCGGCGACCCAGACGAATTTCAGGATGTCGGTCTCGGTGATCGTTCGCTTCTGTGCCGTGGCCGGCACCGCGGTGCACAGGACGGCGACGACAACGACGGTGCGGATTCCGATGATTGAGCAAGTCATGAAGATCTCCGGGAGCACGTGGCTATTGCAGGGCCTTGGCTTTCTTCACCAGCTTACGCGCCTCAGCTTCAATTTCACCGTCGACGCGAGGGTTCCACCCTTGCTGTCGATACTGCATGATGCCCTCGTGATCCATGAGGATGTAGGTGGGATAGGCGTTGACCTTGAATCGCGACGCCATCATCCGCCGCTCATCGTAGAACTGGGCCCACGGGAGCTTGTGCTCCTCGACGAAGGCTCGCCACGGCGCCTGGTCGCGGTCGGCGCTCACCCCGACGATCACAAAAGGATCGTCCTTGAACTTCTGCTGGATTTTCTTGAGGCCGGGCGTGGCCGCGAGACAGGGGGTGCACCAGGTGGCCCAGAAGTCGAGCAACACGACTTTCCCTTTCAGGTTCTCGGAGGTCAGGAACTCACCGTTCAGAGTTGCGAACGAGAAGTCCGGGGCGAAGTTCTCCCGGGCGCGACGCGGGTTCTCGATGTAGGTCTTCGCCGTGACCGCCTCTGGCATCCGGCCGGCTTCGTCCATGAACGCTTTCAACTCGGCGATGCCCTCCTCGTCACGGTTCTGCTTGATCAGCGTGACTCCGAGGTTGTATTGCGCGACCGGGTAGGCCTCCGTCAGGCTGAGCACGGCCCGGAAATCCTCCTCCGCCAGCTTCCAGCGTTTGTCGTCTGCCTTGTCGCCCAGCGCGAACGTCGAAATGCCCCGGAGGTTGCGTGCCGTGGCCTCGGTCGCTTTGTCATTGCCGACGTACTTGAGCGCGTCGCTGCAGACGTCCGCCGCGCTCTTGTGTGCCCCAAGCCCCTGGTAAGCGCGCGCCATCCCGAGTTGTGCGCGGGCGGATTTCTTGTCCTGGAGACTGTTGGCCGCCTTGTAGATCCGTAACGCATCTTCGAACTGGCGGCCCGCCATCAAGGCGTCCGCATCTTTCATCTTGCCTTCGAAATCGGCGGCCGGGTCCTGCGCCGTGAGGCCGGAGCCAAGGCAGACGATGGCAACGAACGACCAGGCGAGGAGGAAAGGTCTCAGCATCTTCGAAGGCTCCTGGCGCGAGAAGATAGCACGGGCACCACGTGGTTGTTGACGTAGAGTGAGGACGTGAATTCGAGAGCCGCCCGAATGATCGCCCGAACTGGTCTGTGCTGCGTGACTGGGGTCGTGGCGCTCGGTGCCCAGCCGCCTCGGG
Organism: Acidobacteriota bacterium; assembly: GCA_013694845.1. Classification (GTDB taxonomy): domain Bacteria; phylum Acidobacteriota; class Vicinamibacteria; order Vicinamibacterales; family 2-12-FULL-66-21; genus JACDCA01. The sequence goes on along the minus strand of JACDBQ010000116.1, from coordinate 3,151 downwards.
GCACGGCCGCTGCCGAAGGGACGGTGACGGTCCTGCGGCCGGCGCGGGTCTTCGACGGCGAAGCGATGCACGAAGGATGGGCGGTCCGGGTGCGCGGTCAGCGCATCGAAGCCGCTGGCCCGGCGAGCGTCGTGGCGACACCCGGCGCCACCGGCATCGATCTGCCGGGTTTGACCCTGTTGCCCGGGCTCATCGAAGGGCATTCCCATGTATTCCTCCATGCCTACAACGAGACGTCCTGGAACGACCAGGTTCTCAAGGAACCGCTCGGGGTCCGCACGTCGCGAGCCGTCAATCACCTGAGATCGACTCTGGACGCCGGCTTTACGACGATTCGAGACCTCGGAACCGAAGGCGCCGCGTACGCCGACGCCGAGCTCAGGCAGGCGGTGGAGGAGGGCATCATCCCCGGCCCGCGGATGATCGTTACCACCCGTGCCATCGTCGCGACGGGGAGCTATGCGCCAAGGGGGTTCGCCGAGCAATGGAATGTGCCGCAGGGCGCCGAAGAAGCGGACGGTCCCTCCCTCGTTCGTGTCGTGCGGAACCAGATCGGGCGAGGCGCCGACTGGATCAAGGTCTACGCCGACTACCGGTGGGGCGCTCGCGGCGAGGCCGCACCCACGTTCTCGATCGACGAGTTGAAGTTGATCGTCGACACGGCACGAAGCAGCGGCCGGCCGGTGGTGGCCCACGCGAGCACGGCCGAGGGGATGCGCCGTGCGGTGCTCGCGGGGGTCGAAACGGTCGATCATGGCGACGGCGGCACGGCCGACATCTTCAAACTGATGGCACAACACAAGGTGGCGTTGTGTCCGACCCTCGCAGCGGGAGATGCCACGGCCCAGTACGCCGGATGGAAGAAGGGGCAGGCGCCGGATCCCCCAGGCATCACCCGAAAGCGCGCGAGCTTCCAAGCGGCTCTGGACGCAGGCGTCACGATCCTGAGCGGCAGCGACGTCGGCGTCTTTCCCCACGGCGACAATGCCCGTGAACTGGAGCTGATGGTGGAGTACGGCATGGCCGCCCCGGCCGTGCTGGCGAGCGCCACCTCAGTCGGTGCACGGGTGTTGCACATGGACGATCGGATCGGCCGGGTGAAGGACGGACTGCTCGCGGACCTGATCGCGGTCGAAGGCGACCCGACCCGGGACATCGCGGCGCTCCGTCAAGTACGGTTCGTCATGAAAGGCGGCCGTGTCGTTCGCGCCGGGCGCACGCCGTGAGGGTGGCCGGCATATCGTGAAGAGTGTCTCTACCGAGAACGTGACCCTCGAGCGCCGCGTGGCGGACGTTGGCGTGAAGCCCGATATCCGGTCGTTCACCAGCCGCTGACCTACGGTGCAGAACGATCAGCCCCTGGAGCTTATGCTGCGCACTCCATGGGGCGGCGGGTGGCGGCGCTTTCGCAATCCGCGTCACGTGATGTCCGCCCGCCGCCCGGCCGACGTGCGTCAGGCGCTCGAGGAGGTGGAGCACGCGGTCGAACGCGGCAGCTACGCGGCGGGGTTCGTGACCTACGAAGCCGGCGCGGCATTCGGCCTGCCGGTCCGGCCGGCCGGCGACGCCATTCCGCTGGTCTGCTTCGGCATCTTCGCGCCCGAGGAGGTCGATGTGGTCGGCCGTCTTCCCCCCGCTGGCGATGCGACGCTGGGTGAGTGGCAATCGTCGATCGACCACTCGGGCTATCGCAATGCGATCGAGGAGATCAAGGCACGGATCGAAGCCGGCGACACCTATCAGATCAACTTCACCTTCAGACTTACCGCCCCGTTCGCCGGCGACCCGCTGGCCGTGATGCGCGATCTCTACGCGGCGCAGGCCGGTCCGTGGAGCGCGTATGTCGATGCGCGAGACTATGTCTTCTGCTCCGCGTCGCCCGAGCTGTTCTACCGCGTGGACGGCAGCCGCGTGGTCTGTCGGCCGATGAAGGGCACGTGGCCACGGGGATATTGGCCCGATCAGGACCTCGCCCATGGCGAAGCACTGCGCTACTCCGCAAAGAACCGTGCCGAGAACGTCATGATCGTCGACCTGGTGCGCAACGATCTGGGCCGGGTCGCGACGATCGGCTCGGTCCGTCCGGCAGCGCTCTTCGACGTCGAGCGGTATCCGCTTCAGTGGCAGATGACGTCGACTGTCGAAGCCTCGTCGAACCGGCCCGGACTCGTGCCGCTGTTCGACGCGATGTTTCCGTGTGGCTCGATTACCGGTGCGCCCAAGTACAGTTCCATGCGGATCATCCGGGACCTCGAATCCACACCGCGCGGGATCTACACCGGAGCAATCGGCTATGTCTCGCCGCGCGGGCGCGCCCATTTCAACGTCGCGATCCGGACCGTCAGTATCGACCGGAAGGCCGGTCTCGCCGGATTCGGCGTCGGCAGCGGTGTGGTGTGGGATTCGGTCGATCGTGACGAGTACGACGAGTGCCTGCTCAAGGCCGCCGTGCTCCAGACGGTGACGCACTTACGCCGCCTGCCTCGGCGCGCGAACGCCGCCTATATCGTCGGAGATCCGCCGGGCTTCAGGCTGCTCGAAAGCATCGCGTGGACACCGTCCGAAGGTTTCGTGCTCCTTGACCCGCATCTGGACCGGCTGCACGCTTCCGCGGACTGCTTCGGCTTCCCGTGCGATCTGAAGGAGGTCCGGATGCTGCTGGCAGGCGTCGTCGAGGACCTGCGAGGGCCGGCGAAGGTTCGGGTGCTGCTCGAGGGGACGGGCAGCGTCCTCTGCGAGGCTGTCGATCTCAACCCTTTGCCGCACCCGGTGCGCCTCGCACTCGCCTCGGAGCCCATCGATCCCGCCGACGTGTTCCTCTACCACAAGACCACCAACCGGTCGCTCTACGAACGGGCCCGCGCATCGCAGCCAGGCGCCGACGCCGTAATCCTCTGGAACGACTCGGGCGATATCACCGAGGCCACCGAATCGAACATCGTCGTGCAGCGCGGCGACCGGAAGATCACCCCGCCGATCGCCTGCGGTCTGCTGCCCGGCATCCTGCGCGCGAACCTGCTCGAGTCCGGGGAGATTGCCGAAGGACGCCTCTCGAAGGATGACCTCCTGGCGTCGGACCGGATCTGGTTGATCAACTCGGTCCGCGGATGGATGGCGGCGGAGTTCTAGTACGTGCGACGTGCGACGAATG
>JACDBQ010000085.1 GCA_013694845.1 Acidobacteriota bacterium | reverse complement strand
GGGCCGTGCTGCGGAGCGGCGTCTCACGATGCCGGCGGCAGACTGATCGTCCAGCCCTGGTCGAGCGGCTACAGGAACACGACCTCAGTGATTCGGCAGGTCGATTCTCTACATTGGAGCAACGGAGATGAAGCGTTCCTGGGTGGCCGCCGGGCTGGCCGCTGTCGTTCTCGGCGTCGTGGTGATCCTTGTCGTGCGGACCCCTCAGCGGGCTCAGGAAGATGCCTCCGCGGTGTCGGCCCTTTATGAGCAACTGCCCTATCAGGACCTCTTTCCGCTCGCCGAGGGGCCCATCGAGATAGACGGCCAGAGCCGTCGGATCCGCATTGGCTTTTCTCAGACCGGCTTCAACCATCCGTGGCGTGTCGAAATGGTGAACAGCGCCCGGGCCGAGGTGGCGCGTCATCCCAACGTCGAACTGATCGTCACCGACGGGAAAGTGGACGTGGTGAAGCAAAGCGGCGACATCGCTGACCTGCTCGCGCAGGGTGTCGACGCCATCATCGTCAGCCCCGTCGAAGACGCGGGCCTGCGTGCCGCCATGCGGCGCGCCACCTCACGTTCCAGCGTTCCGGTCATCGTTCTGGACCGGGATGTGGAGGTGAACAAGTCGGTCTTCATCGGACAGGACAACGCCAGCATGGCGGCGGCGGTTGCCGAGGTGATGGTCGAGCGTCTACGCGAACGCCACGGCGAGGTGAAAGGGAACGTGCTCGTGCTCACCGGGTTGCTCGGCTCGAAGCCGGCCATCGGGCGGCACGAGGGCTTCCTCGCCGTGGTGAATCGGCATCCCGGGATCAACGTGCTGGCGAGCGGCGATGGGCAATGGATACGTGAACCGGCGTTGCGCTTGATGGATGACTGGCTGGTCCGGTTTCCGGTCATAGACGCGGTCTTCTCCCACGCAGAAGAGTCGTCCTGGGGCGCACAGCTGGCCATTGACCGGGCGGGGCGGGCGGCAGAAAACATTCTCCATTTGACCCATGACGGCTCCAATCACGGGTTCTGCTCGGTGGCAACCGGTCTGTTCGCCGCCGACGGCAATTACACGCCATATCTTGGCCAGGTGGGGGTGCGCGCTGCGCTCTACGCGCTCATGGGTCGGGACATGACTGCGACCGAGCCCTACGAATTTGGACGCCGCCTGCGCCTGCCAGATTTGCCGGTCGTCACACCTCAGAACGTCGACGAGTGGCGCGGCCGCGGCTGGGGCGAGTGGAACCCCGCCGCATGCGCAGCGCCGACGAAGTAATGCCCGCTGTGGCGCAGGGACGGCAGGGCAACCCCGGCGAGCGTGAATACATTCTCGAGCTGCAAGGCATAAGCAAGCGCTTCCCCGGCGTGGTGGCGCTCGACGGCCTTTCCTTCGGAGTTCGCGAGGCAGAGATCCATGCGATCGTCGGCGAGAACGGGGCCGGCAAGTCGACGCTGGTGAAGATCCTGGCTGGCGACCAGCCCGTGGATGGCGGGGTGATTTTGTTCCGCGGAACGCCGCTCCGACTGCAGACGCCCCGGGATGCCCTCGATCAGGGCATCAACACCATCCATCAGGAATTGCATCTCGCCCCTCATCTGAGCGCGGCAGAGAACATCTTCCTCGGACGGTTTCCCCTCACCCGGGCGCATCTCGTGGATCGTCGACGGATCGCCGCCGACTCCGAGCGTCTGCTGCAGCAGCTCGGGGTCGACTTCGATGTCGCCCGTCCCGTGTCGTCGCTCCGCATTGCGCACCGCCAGATCATCGAGATAGCCCGGGCACTCGTGCTGCAGTCGAAGGTGCTGATCCTGGACGAGCCGTCGGCGGTGCTGGGGCGTCACGATCTGCGAATCCTGTTCGGCGTCCTGCGCCGCCTCAAGGCTGCCGGAACAACCATCCTGTATATCTCCCACCGCCTGGAAGAGATTTTCGACCTGGCGGACCGGGTGACCGTCCTGCGGGACGGCTCACACGTCGGCACCCGCGAGGTCGCCGAATTGAACACCGATAGCCTCGTGGAGATGATGGTCGGGCGACCCCTGGATCAGCTCTGGCCCCAGCGCCTTCACGAGCCAGGGGAGATCGCGCTCGAAGTGAAGGGCCTCACCCGCCGCGGCGCAATACACGACGTCAGCCTCCACATCCGCCGAAAAGAGATCGTCGGCCTCGTCGGGAAGGTGGGATCTGGCCGAACCGAAGTGGCGAGGGCGATTTTCGGAGCCGATCCGGTCGACGGCGGGGAGATTCGGGTGTTCGGCCGCCCCGTGACCGTCACATCTCCCAGGGATGCAGTACGGCAAGCGATCGGACTCGTGCCGGAAGATCGGAAGGGTGAGGGCCTGCTGTTGAAAAGGAGCGTCCTCGAGAACGTGACCGTGGCCAACTTGTGGCCATTCGTGCGGAAGGGCATTCTGAATTTGCGGGCAGAGGCACGCACCGTCGGAGATTTTCAGGAGAAGCTGGCCATCCGGTCGCCGGGCCCGCGCCAGCTGGTGAAATATCTCAGCGGCGGCAATCAGCAGAAGGTCGTCCTGGCCAAGTGGCTCCACTCCGGATGCGACATTCTCATCTTCGACGAGCCCACGCGCGGAATTGACGTCCGCGCGAAAGTCGAGATCTACAACCTGATGGAGCGGCTGGTCCGCGAGGGCAAGGCCATTCTGATGATCTCGTCGGAGGTCTCCGAAATCCTGGCCATGGCCGATCGGATCATCGTCATGAGCAACGGAATGGTGGCTGGCGAGTTGTCCCGCCAGGAAGCCGGGGCGAGCTGGTCGACGGTGGAGTCGCTGATGGAAGATGAACCCGCCTCGGACGGACATGCGCAATGAAATTCCCGTGGCAAGGCATGAGGCATCTCGCGCCCGCGCTTCGCGCCGAACAGTTTGGCAACCTCCTGATCTTCGCGGCGCTGATCATCGTTGCGGCCGTCCTGTCTGACGCGTTTCTCACCGGCTCCAACCTGCTGAATGTCCTGCGCCAGATATCCATCACCGGTATTCTCGCGGTCGGGATGACGTTTGTCATCATCACCGCCGGCATCGATCTGTCGGTCGGATCCACGGTGGGCCTTGTCACCGTCGTCGCAGCCACTACACAACCGTTGGGCACGCCCAGTGTCGTTCTCATCGGTATCGCCGTTGGAGCGACGGTCGGGGTTGTCAACGGGATCGGCATCGCCTACGGACACATCCCGCCGTTCATCATGACGCTGGCAACGCTCTATGTCGTTCGCGGCGTTGCGTTTCTGTACTCCGACGGTTTACCCCAATACGGAATAACTGAGGGGTTCCTCCAGTTGGGAGGCGGGGCGACGTTCGGCATCCCGAACCCCGTCATCTATTTTCTGGGTTTCCTGCTCCTGGGGGGGGTGCTGTTACGGCTCACCGTTTTCGGCCGCTACGTGTTCGCCATTGGCGCCAGCGAGGAGGCCGCCAGGCTGTCGGGGGTGAACGTGGAGCTCTACAAGATGCTGGTGTACGTTCTCAGTGGCGCCCTGGCGGCCGTCGGCGGTTTGATCTATACGAGTCAACTCGGGATCGGAGTGGCCCTGGCGGGCCAGGGTTATGAGCTGAACGCGATTGCGGCCGTTGCCGTGGGCGGCACCTCGTTCTTTGGCGGGCACGGGAGCATTCTCGGTACGTTCTTTGGCGCCGCCATCATCGGCATTGGCAACAACGTGCTGAACCTGACCCGCGTCGACCCCATGCTGCAGGATCTCGTCAAGGGACTGATCATTTTAGCCGCCGTGCTGTTCAACAGGAGAAGAGCGTGAAGCCGGCCCGTGCTCGAATCGAGGCGGTCTCCGGGCTGCGCCCTGTAGTCGTCACATACGCATCGGCGTTCATCTTTCTTGCGACCGTCCTGGCCGCTTCGCAGGTCTCACCGGTCTTTCTCAGCCCGAACAACCTGGGCAATGTTCTGAGCCAGGTTACCATCACCGGCATCATCGGCTTGGGCATGACGCTCGTCATCCTGACTGGCGGTATCGATCTCTCTGTAGGAGCCGTGGTCGCGCTTGTCTCCGTACTGATGACTGGTACCCAGCAGTACGGGTTTTTCCCGTCGGTCACAATCGCCCTGGCGGTGGGAGCCACTGTGGGATGGCTGAACGGGGTCGGCGTGGTTTACGGCAGAATGCAGCCATTCATCATGACGCTTGGGATGATGACGGTCGCGCGAGGGGTCGCGTTCGTGTACTCCGGCGGCGCACCCATGGCGGTCGAGCTGGAGGCGCTGAACGTTCTCGGCGGGAGCCATTTCGTAGGGGTGCCTATTCCCGGCCTGATCTTCGTCGTACTCCTTGTGGCGGCCGGTATCTTCATGGCCCGGTTCCCCGCCGGGCGGCACATTTATGCCATCGGGAGCAATCCGGATGCGGCCCGTTTGGCTGGAGTCAGCGTGCCGCGCCACCTGATCGGCGTCTACACCTTCAGCGGCGTGATGGCGGCCGTGGGCGGCATCGTGTTCGTCGCGCAACAGGGCGTCGGAATGGCCGTCGCCGGGGTCGGATACGAGTTGAATGCGATAGCCGCAGTGGTCCTTGGGGGAGCCTCGCTCTTCGGAGGCGAAGGGACCGTTTACGGGACAGCGCTGGGCGCGGCAATCCTCGGAGTGCTCGGCAACATGATGAATCTTTCGGGCGTGAATCCCTTCGCCCAGGACCTGCTGAAGGGAATAATCATTATCAGCGTCGTGTTGATCCGCCGTGTCATCGGCGGCCGATAGGAGGACCGATACGTGCACATTGCGGGCATACTGAGCCGTTGGCCGGACCTCTGGCAGCAACTGGACCAGGCGATCACGACCGAACGGGCCATCCGCGCGTTCGTGCGTCTGGCTGATACTCATGCCCCTTCTCTGACCTCCCGGCACACCCGGGGCCCGGTGATCCGGGAAATGTTGGAGGAGGAGCCTGCTTATCGGTCCGGACTCATTCGATATGAAAACAACCTCTGGGGCACGGGCACGGTAGCGCTGGAGACGGGGAGCGCCGTCCGGAAGCACATCTGGTTAATGACACATCTCGATACCATCAGTTATCTCGTGCACCGGAAGGAGGGCGCCCGCTTTCGATTGATCCCCCTCTGTTATCACCAGATCAAGGAAGGCCGCCGCCAAGCCCGAGCCCTTACCTACTCTCCGGCGACCGCAGCGATGGAAATCTGCGCTGCCGGTGACATCGTGAGCGAGGCGTCCGGCGAACACGTGTATTTCGAGACTGACGTCGCAGTGCTACCGCTCGGTGCCCGGATCGTCTATCACAGCGAGGCCCGCGTGAACCGGGAAACCCTGGCGCTGGAGGGTAACATCGACAACGCGTTTGCCTGCGCCGCAGCCTTTCTCGCGACGGTCTGCCTGGCGGCGTTGCGCGAATCCAACAAGCACGCCATCCCCGAGCTTCTCGCTGTCTTTCCCGACGATGAAGAAGGGGTAACCGCCAACGGGAATCAGGCTTTCTGCAAGGGGAGCGCTCGTCTATTCAACCGCGCGCCGTCAGAGGCTGTTCCCAACCTCGTGCTCGTTAGCGACGTGCAGGAGGGCAAGGACATGTCGGACGGCCCTGGCGCCACGGGTACTCGCGTCGGGGAGGGGGCCACCTTTACTGCGGCTTCAAGCCGCGGAAAGGGTGCCGTCGTACCGCCGCCACTCCTTTCCTTCCAAGAGGACCTATCCGGCTTCCTGAGCCCGAAGGGGATTTATCTGAAGCCAAATCCGGACGGATATTCGAGTCGGAGCGACGATGTGTCGGTGATGATGTACACCCCCAATGTTGCCCTTATCGGCTTCCTTGGAACGGACCGGCATTTCGACCAGGGCATTCCTCGGGCGCATCTTGAAGATCTGATGCATTTGGCCAAGATCATGGTCGTGTACACCCTTGTCGCTCAGGACGACAGCTGGCGTGCTCAGTATCTGAGATGACCGACCTTCGCGTACCAACCCTGCGAGGCGGAGACGCCCAGCGCGAGAGGCCTCTTTCCGTGACGGTGCTCACCATCGGCGCGGTGACAACGGATCGGCTGATGCAGGTAGATCGCCTGGCCATGCCGGATGAAGAGGTCCGCGTGACGGCAGTCGAGAGCTATGACGGGGGGTCGGCCGCCAACGTGGCCGTCGGCGTAAGCAGGTTGGGCGTGCGCGCAGCCTATCTGGGGTGTGTGGGGAACGACAGCGAAGGGGATCATCACCGGAGAATCCTCGAGTCCGAAGGAGTCGATATCACGCGCATCCGCACCTCACGCACCGGCGCACGCACGAGTACCGTCATGGGGTTTGTGGAACCCGGCGGGGCTCGACAACTTTACTTTCACGGAGGCGCGTCGGACGAACTCTCGCCGGAGGATCTGACCGCTGATACTTTCGACGGTATCGACCGCGTCCATCTGTGCACACTCGGGCCGGAGTTTGCCGAACGGCTCATCGACCTCGGTCGGAGCTCCGGCCGCAAGATGCTCATCTCCTTCGATCCGGGCTGCCTCGGTATCGCTGGCGAACGCCTGCACCGCGTGCGCGCGATCGCGCCGGCTGTCGACATGCTGTTCGTGAACGCTCTTGAATTTGGACTACTGTATCCGCACGTCGCGCCGGCGGACGTGGGCAGGCTGTCTTCGAGCGAATTGCCGGCGCGGATGGCGATCAAGCTCGGGCAGCGTGGCGCGTACTTGTACAATCGCGATCAGGGCGTGACGTATCACCCGGCGTTCGCCGTGGCGGCGGTCGACTCTACCGGCGCGGGAGACGCCTTTGCCGCGGGGTGTCTGGCCGGCGCTGCCCAGGCATACGGCGAGGCGCGTCTGGGACCATTCGCCAACGCCGTGGCCGCGCTCGTCACCCAGCAGTTCGGCTGCCGGACCGGACTCCCAACCATGACCCGGGTCACCTCGTTCCTCCAGACGCAGAGTGAGCCCACGACGTCAGGTGCCAGCGGCCGCTCAGCGCAACCCTGAGCCCGGCGCGTCTCTGAAAGTCGAGGCGACCAACGTGGAGGAGCATCGCAAATGATGGGTTCCGGACATGAGATCCTGGCGCCGGGGACCGCTGCCAGGCGCCGACGACGCCTGCCGGTTCGACTGATTGTCATCGCCGCCATTGCACTGGCATTTGAGAGTCCGGCGTTCCCGGGAGCACAAGCAACACCTGCACGCGCCGCCGTTCCGCTGACGCTGAAACGGCTGGTGGATCCGGCGACCCGGGTAGAGGTGAACGGCCGGCTGATCCAGTTCGCGCTCAACGGCTTCGTCCGGTTCGAGACGATGGCCGACCTGTTCACTTACATCGACGCGCAAGCCGGCCGCTGGACTTTCGCAACCGCGCAGGAACGCCAGGCATTCGGCGACAATCTGTTGCAGCGAGGGGTCGAGAGCCGGATCGTCTCGATGGAGACCGAGCTGCCGCTCGAAATCGTCTTGACCCACACGCGCAGCGAGGTCGGGGCCGCCATCGACGCGCTGGGCAGCGCGGATAAGACGGTGTTGTTCAAGGGACTCAATTGGCAGGCGTCGCTGCCAACATACCGTGCGGCGTTCCTGCGCGTGCGCGATCGCTGGAGCACCAGCCTCAACTGCTGGAGTGCCTCGTCGTCTGCTGCCGGCCGGGTCCTTTCCAACTGGTACCTGATCGACGAAGGTATCGTCCTGTACGGCGCGACCTACGATTCAACGGAACACTTCTGGCAGGCGGTGAAGTATCGGCCCGATGTCACCATCCGGCAGCTGCGCGATCTGCTCGCCGGGCTGGGCCGGGCAGACTGGACGGCATGGCTGGCCGGGCTCGAGCACGATCAGACCTTCGCCCGAGCGAACGCGTACGCGCTCCACTTTATTCGCGCCAACCTTCAGCCGGAACGCCTCGCCTACTTCGACCGGGAACTGCAGTCGACCGGCCAGCCGGACGAATCGGCGAGACAGGCGCAACAGCGGGTGGGACGCGGCCCGGGTGAGGCGGTGCGGTTTACGGCGCTTCAGGAAAAGATGCTGTGGGGCGATCTCGCCGACGTTTTTCACTTGATCGTCGCGTTCTCGGCCCGCCCAGGCGTTTCGCTACCGTCCGAAGGCGCACGCGCCCGTGACGCCATGGTGGCCCATGGATTCGGCACCATCACGCTCGATGGCTACGGGGGCGGCGGCTTCCCGTTTCTCAGCTCGACCTACCAGGATCTGATGCTCGAGATCTGGAAGGTGAAGTACCTGAAGATGCCGCGCTTTGGCGATGTCATTCGCAGTACCGTCGGACGTCGGCTCGACCACTTTCTCGACGATGGGGATTCGCCCGACATCCCGATTCCGGTCTACGTAAAGCAGCTGAATCGGATTCGCGACTTTGCCCTGGCGCAAGAGAAGAAGTGACACACCCGCCGCGCGCTGCGTCACCTACATGACACAAATTACCCGGCCAGCCGGCGGACTCAGCGGTTGACCCTGGCGCGGGCCAGATCGATCACTGTGTCGGCTTTCTCTGACAGCTTGACTCCGATCAAACCTGCCAGTGTCGGCGCGATCTGCGTCATGCGAACGACGCCGAGGCTGCCGCGGCCGCGCCCGAACGTCTCCCGACGTCCAGCAGTGTCGTCGACAGGCAGTTTGTCGAGAACCTGCCTGGTCGGATCCCTCGAATCTCGATGCGACGAGCGGCCGGATCGATTTCCGCCCCGGGAACAACCTGACGCTGTGTGGCCGCTACAATCACGCGCCAACCGAGACCATCGTGAGAGGGGGGCCCAATAGCCTCAACACGGTAGCACCCACACAGTTCCAGACCGACACGGTCACCGGCGGCGCGACGTTTACCATCGGCAAGCGGATGACTGGCGATGTCCGCGTCAACTGGAGCCGCAGCTACGGCCTTCGTTTTCTCGACATCGACGGATTCGGCGGCCGAGCAGCCGCCCGACTCCCTCCTCTTTCCCTCGTTCGCCAATCGGGACAATTCAATTTTCATCATGTCGCTGACGGGCGTCGGCAACAGTGCGTTACTGCGGGGCGTGACCGGCAACAACCTTCAGCGCCAGCAACCTGGTCAGCTCGCTGGCGGCATCGGCGCGGCCGGGCGACGGTTGCTGCGCGAAGAACTGCTCCTGAATCCGAACCATCGTTCACTCAGGTGAATCTCGCACGCGACCTGGGCACCTCCGACTACCATGCGCTGCAACTGCAGTACTAGCGCCGGCTCGATCGCGGGCTCCAGATTCTCGCGGCGTACACCTTCGCCAAGTCTCTCGACACGGTATCTGACGATGCCATCCGCAACGCCCCGGCAACGAAGATCCAGATCGAGGACGAACGCGGCCCTTCCACGTTCGACGTACGGCACGCGTTCACGACAGCGGTCACCCTTCTCACGAGCACTGCGACAGGCTCTCCGCACGACGCGTTGTACTGGCGGCTGGGCGGCATGATGGCGATTCGACGCGGCGAGTGGAAGCTGGTTAAAAGTCACGAGGGACCCTTCATCGATGCCGATCCCGGCGTGCTGAGCGATCTCTCCAGCGCAGAGCTGTACAACCTTGCCGAGGACATCGGAGAGACCAGGAATCTTGCTGGCGCTCGTCCTGACAAAGTGAAGGAGCTGAGCGACGTATGGCAGCGGTGGAACAGACAGCTTGCCAAGCCGCTCTGGGATCCGCCCCGAGCACGCGAGCGATAGCGTCACCACGCCTCGAGGTTGAGTCTTAGACTTAGACTTGGACCAAGACTAGAGCCCACGGCAGAAAGGCTCTGTCGCCTCCTGTCTTTCAGCAGATCGTCTGTTCCAAAACCACTTTGTGCGCATCACTGGCTCCGCACGGCAACAGCCTTTGACAGCGGTGAGGGGAAGCGCGGCAGCACACGAGTCCCGCCGAACCAGTCTGTCAGGCGCGCCGCCTCGCTCTCGATGGCGCTGCGTCCTTCGGCGCCGGGGTCCTCGAGCATCTGCAGGACAACCTCGCCACTGTCGCTCTGGCGCCAGCCGCCCACAATCCGCCCGTCCCACCACACGGTAGGTCCGGCGTTGCCGGTCGTATCGAACAACTGCGCCTTATAGGGGCCGAGGTACCAGTCCCGCTCGAACCAGCCCATTGTCGTGGGATCCAGCGGCGGCAGCAGCGCGACCCACGGCTCGACGGGATCGGTTTCCGCCAAGTCGTCGGGCAGCAAATATCCGATCCGACCATCGAGATCGACGTCGACCGCATCGAGGTCGGCCAGCGCTTTGTGCACGGCTCCGGCACTCGACCCGAGCCACCACTTGATATCGACCGCCGAACCAGGCCCGAAAACGCGCAGCCACTGCTCGACCAACTGCGCTACACCGGCGGCTTCCGAACGAGATTCAATCGGCTCGCCTAGCCAGGACTTCATCAAGGCCCAGCGGGGACGGGAGGTAGTCCATGGGCCATCGTTCGACGCACGCACGAGGTGCCCTGCCGCAGACAGCGTGGTCAACACGCGAGGACCGACCGGCGCGCGCCCACCCCACGACTTGCCCGCTCCATAGACGATCGAACCCTCGAGCGAGGGGATCACGTCGCGCAGCTCGGATGCAGTAGCCTCCCGCCTGTGGGACAGCACGGCCAGCACCTGCTTGGTGGCCTGCGTCAGCCAGCGCTTACCGTTCCGACGCAGCCCTGCCGTCTCCACATCTCGAATGAGTCGCCGCCGTTCCGCGTCGGCCACACGGTTGCTGGCCCCCGCCTGGGCGCAACTGAGAGTCTCTCGCGGGAAGATGAACAGGGTGCGTCGCATCGCCAGATGCTTGATCAGCGACCGGTTGACGTACAAGGCACGCTCCAGATCGGTCACCCTCATGCCCTCGACGCGCGCCCAGGCGGAGAGGTACACCGTCGCTGGATCGGTGCCGTGCAAGCAGACCATGCTCCTGGCCGCCTCGACGACGTCCTTCGCTCGATCACCCGCCGTCAGGCGGTGACGACGGGCCAGCCGGGCTCGGCGCTCCGCGATGTCGATCCGTCGCACACACGGCATCCTGCCACAGCCTCCAGTCGGTTGTCGCTCGCCACGATCTATCGGCGACTACTTCCGAGCGACCGCACAACCAACTGAATTCGGACGTCCGGAAACAGGTCCTGAGCGCAGCGGACTTCCTCACCCAGCTGTTCGGGTGATGCACTAATCGTGATATGCAAGTCAGCGTAGATGAACAAGCTCTCGAGCAAGGGGACACGACCGGCCAGTCGCGTGCGGTGTGTACGTCACGAGTCTGCGTTCGGCTGGTGGGAGTTGGCGTTGGCTTTGCCCCACCCAGGCCTTCGCGGGCGCGTCCGCAAGTATTGCGGTTGGCGGGAGCACACCGCCGCGCCGCTCTGCCTGTTGGAGCCGGCGTCGAGCGACGTCCCGCTCATCATCCTGTTCGACTCTTCTGTTCGGGAGTTCGACCCGCAAGACACGGGGCGGTGGCGCGACCGCGGGAGCTTTGTGGCGGACCCGTCCGACGGCTACGCGCTCGTCGGCGCGAACGGCCCAGTGGCCGGCGTGCAGGTCGATTTCTCGCCGCTCGGCGCTCGCCTGTTTCTCGACCAGCCCCTCTCTCACATCCAATCGCATCATCGAGATCGATGAATTATGGGGTGCTGTCGGCCGCCGGCTGACGACCGAGCTGGCGGAGGCCTCGACCTGGGAACAGCGCTTTGACATCCTGGATCGCGAGATCGCCGCCCGGATCGCCGCGGCGGCTCCGGTCCACCCAGGCATTGCGTGGGCGGTGCAGCAGTTGACGACCACAGGAGGTGCGGTGCGCATCGGCTCCCTCGTCGACGAGGTGGGCTGGAGTCAGAAGCACTTCGTGCACCGCTTTCAGCAGGAGCTCGGGCTGGGGCCGAAGACGATGGCGCGCGTCCTGCGCTTCGGGCGCGCGATCGAGCGGCTCAAACAACCGGGAACGTTCCGGCTGGCAGAGGTCGCCGCCGACTGCGGTTACTACGATCAGGCGCACTTTTCGCGTGACTTCCGCGCGTTAGCCGGCGTGACGCCAACGGCGCTGCTCAGGAGCCGCCTGCCTGACGCGGGAGGGTTTGCCGCAGACCCGTAACACAGACGGTAAGATTCGTCCAAGACCAACCGTCCTCGGCTGGCGTAGCGTGGGCACATGACAACGATATCTACCCTGTCGCTCGTTACGAACGCGCGACTGAAGCCATCGCCTGGCTGTGCCGGGCGTTGGGATTCGAGCAACAGGTCGTTCACCCCGGTCCGAACGACACCGTGGCCCACGCCGAGCTTCGCTTCGGCACGGGCACCATTGGGCTCAGTTCCGCCGGTCCCGTTGCTCCCGCCAACGTCTGGACCACTGTGCGCGAAGGGATCTACGCCTGCATCGAGGACCCCGACGCGCATCACGCGCGCGCACAGGCTGCGGGCGCGACCATCGAGCGCGACCTGCAGGACACTGACTACGGATCGCGCGAATACTCGGTGCGCGATCACGAGGGGCATCTCTGGAGCTTCGGGACCTACGGCATGGCGCCCGTGCCCGGCGCGCCGGTGTTCTATCCGGGCCTGCGTTACCGATCCGGCAATGCGGCGGTCGACTTCCTCATGCGCGCATTCGGCCTCGAGGCGGGCTTGCAGGTGTCGGCAGACAACGGCGAGATCGATCACGCCGAGCTGTGGCTCGGGCAGGGCGTGATGATGGTCGGTGCCGGCGCCGATCCGAACGGGTACTGGAACGGGCGGACCCAGTGCGCCTGTGTTCACGTCGCCGACCCCGACGCGCATCACGCGCGGGCGTCAGCGGCCTGCGCGCGCATCCTTCAGGGGCCTGAGCGCACGGCGTACGGCGCGCGCGGCTACATCGTCCAGGACCTCGAAGGATTTCTGTGGTCCTTCGGCACGTATCGACCGATACGGGTCAGCGTCTGAACGCCTTTCACGCGTTAACTTCGCGGCTCGGCCGTGCTGACCCGACTCACCGGCCAGATCTGACGGATGCCGGGCTGCGCATCCGCTTT
This sequence comes from Acidobacteriota bacterium, assembly GCA_013694845.1. Classification (GTDB taxonomy): domain Bacteria; phylum Acidobacteriota; class Vicinamibacteria; order Vicinamibacterales; family 2-12-FULL-66-21; genus JACDCA01. The sequence continues at coordinate 733 of JACDBQ010000085.1, read as the reverse complement.
CCTCTGGCTCTGTCGATACCGAGCGAGACCTCAAGCTTGATGCCCCACGCAAGCAGTGCGCTGACGCTCGGGAAGAGCCGCGTGCCGAGCGGCGTCAACCGGTACTCGACTCGAGGCGGGACCTCCGCGTACACGGTGCGCGAGACGATCCCCGCGGCTTCGAGGCCTCGCAGGTCTTGCGTCAGCATCCGCTGGCTGATGTTCGGGATGGCGCGTCGCAGTTCCGAGAACCGCTTCGTCCCCTCAAACAGGTAGAAGAGGATGACGGCCCGCCACCGGCCGCCAATCACGGTCATCGCCGTCTCGACCGGACAGCTGGTCACGGTGCGCTTCATCGGTGGTCCCTCACGCCGAGCTGGTATACCAAATGTGCCTACTTTACAAACTATACCGAGTGGTTAACATTACGCAATGGAAGGATTCTCCACGCGACCTATCCCGCAGCGGCGCTTGAGTCGGGCTGTGACAGACGACGCAGAGGCCTCATTGGCAATCACCGGCAGATCGAAGGTCAGCCTATGAGTGACGCACAACTTCTGCGCCAAGTGGCCCAGGGTGGACCGGCCGATCGGTACGACGCACCGCCCTACGATTACCGAGGCAAAGTGGCCCTGGTGACCGGAGCCAGCCAAGGCGTCGGCCGACACGCCGCGTTCGGTTTGGCCCGCTGTGGCGCCACCGTTGTTCTCGCCGGGAGGAGCGACGAGGGTCAGGAAACGGTCGACTTGATCGC
>JACDBQ010000095.1 GCA_013694845.1 Acidobacteriota bacterium | reverse complement strand
GTGCTCGACGTCACCGAACGTCGGCCGCAGCCCGATGTTGGTGATCGACGGAACGACGATTCCATCGACGATCGCCAGGGTGGCATAGACCCCTGAAGGAGGCACGAGGTCGTTGGCGCTGGCAAGGTTCGCGGTCGGGGTCCCGATGCTGCGTCCCCGTCCTGCGCCGCGCACCACCGTGCCGTCGATGAAGTAGTGATGGCCGAGCAGCGCGCCGGCCTCGTCCACCCGGCCCTCGCTCACGAGCCGTCTGACCCGCGTGCTGCTGACGACAAAGTCCTTGTAGCGGACCGGATCGATCTTCTCCGCCCGGAATCCATGCCTCGCCCCGAGACTGCGCAGCACGGAAAAGGTGCCGGTGCGCGCATGCCCGAAGAGAAAGTTGGCGCCAACCCAGACCTCCGCCACGTGAAGCCAGTCGACCAGCACCGTCCTGACGAACATCTCCGGATCCCACAGCGACAGATCGTGGGTGAAGCGGACGACGGCCAGGCCCTGCATGCCCGAGCGCCGCAGCGCTTCGACCTTCTGTTCCCTCGTCATGAGGAGCGCCGGCGCCTTGTCGGGGCGGAGCACGCGCGGCGGGTGGGGATCGAAGGTCATGGCGGCGGGAGTGCCGGCGCGCTCACCGGCCCGCTGCCGAACACGGTCGATGATCTTCATGTGGCCGCGATGCAGGCCATCGAAGTTGCCGAGCGCCAGTACGGGGTCGTTCCAGCGCGGCGAAGGATCGTCAGGAAACGTGGCTATCTGCATTCAACCTTCAACCCTTGACCTTCATCAGCCCGCCGCCGTCCCGTCACGCGTCAGTCAGCACACGGTCGTCTCCAGCACGAGACCATCATAGGCGAGCGCCATCGTCACGGGCAGGCCGACGGTGGTGTCGGCATGCGGGAGATCGTGGCACATGTGGGTGAAGAACGTTTGCCGGGCCGCAATCCGGTGGGCGGCCTCGACCGCTTCGGAGAGCGAGAAATGGGTCGGATGCGGCCGCACCCGCAACGCGTCCAGCACCACGACGTCAAGGTTGTGGAGGAGCGGCCACGAGGCGTCGGGGATCCGGTTGCAATCGGTCAAGTACGCGAACTTCCCGAAGCGAAAGCCCAGGATCGGCCGTTCTCCGTGCATCAGCGGCACCGGCTGGATCTGGTGCGCGCCGATGCGGAAGGATCCGTCGATCCTGATCAGTTCGAGTTGCGGGAGGCCGCCGCCTTTCGGCGTGGCAGGGTCGAAAACGTAGCCGAAGGTCTTCCGGATATCCTCGAGCGTGCCCTCGTCGCCGTAACCCGGCAGTGGTCGACCGTGCACACCGGTGAAGCGTCGAGTCTCGTCGAGGCCCAGGATGTGGTCGGCGTGACCGTGGGTGAAGACAATGGCGTCGACGCGCCGAATGTCGTGGGTCAGCGCCTGCTGCCGCAAGTCGGGTCCCGCGTCGACCAGGATCGCGGTCCCGTCGCCCATCTGGACGAAGATCGACGGACGCAGCCGTTTGTCTTTCGGATCGGTCGATCGGCAGGTCAGGCAGGCGCACGCGATCATCGGGACGCCGTGAGACGTGCCCGTGCCGAGAAACGTGATTCTCACAGGGTCAGGGCTGGACGATGCGGGGCTGCTGCTGCGCCTGGACGAAGCGCATCCGCAGATCGTAGAGCAGGTCCTCGAGCAGCTTCGCCTCGGCGGGCTCGAGGTTGCCGCGCGTTTTCTCCTGCAGCAGCCCTAGCAGTTCGATCATCTGCGACGCCGCGAGCAGGTCGGGGTCGCCCCGTTCGCCGCTGACCGGATCAGGAAGATCACCGAAGTGCACGGCCGCGGTGGTGCCGAGCGAGAGAATGAACTGGGCAAAGCTGAGGCCGGACTCCGTGGACTCCACGACCGAATGCTAGCATAGGCCGCGATGCCGAAAATCGAGGGTGCCGAGGGTCTGCCGCAGAGCTCCGCCGGTGAGGAATTTCAGAAACTGGTCGACATCATGGCGCGCCTCCGGGCGCCGGACGGGTGCCCGTGGGACCGTGAGCAGACGCTCGAGTCGCTGCGCGGCTTCCTGCTGGAAGAGACGTACGAAGTGCTCGACGCCATCGATCGCGCCGATCACGAGGGCCTCCGCGGCGAGATCGGGGACCTGCTCTTCGAGGGTGTGTTTCTCGCGCAGATCGAGGCCGACGAATCACGTTTCACCGTCGCGGACTCGTTACGGCACGTCGCCCGGAAACTGATCCGGCGGCATCCTCATGTCTTCGCAGCCGCCAGCGACGTCAATACGCCCGGACAGGTCCTGCAGCAATGGGAACAGATCAAGGCCGCCGAGCAGCAGAGCAAGGGCGAGAAACAGGCGCTCCTCGCCGGTGTGCCGCGGGCGATGCCGTCGCTGGCACGCGCCAATGAGATCGGCACCCGTGTCGCGGCGGTCGGATTCGACTGGGCAAAGACCGACGACGTGATCGCGAAGATCGAGGAAGAGGTCGCCGAGCTGCGCGATGCAGCGGCCCACGAGAGCCACGCCCGCGCAGAAGAAGAGATGGGCGACCTACTCTTCTCCATAGCCAATCTGGCGAGAAAGCTCGGCATCGAACCCGAGTCCGCACTACGGAAGGCGAACGAGAAGTTCACCACGCGGTTCACGGCACTCGAAGGCATCTTCGACGAGCGCGGCCAGTCCATCCACGACGCGACGCTCGAGGAGATGGAAGCGGTGTGGCAGCAAGTGAAGTAGGCCGCTTCGGCTCGACAAGGCAAGTGAGTACCGCCGGATTTTCGAACTCAACACCGCCGCGCTTGACGGGCCACGGACGACAACACAAGGTCGACTAAGACCACGACGAGCACTAAGCAGGCTTATACCTTCCAACACATCATGGTGAGCTCCCTTGGTGTGCCTGGTGACCTTTGTGACCACCGTGAGGGAAAGCCGTGGGCCGGTGCGCTCACAGTATGACCCGCTTGATCCCATCTTTCAGAAGGCGAGTTCCAAAGTTCAAGATCAGACCGAGACGACGGTCAATCGTCTTGAGGTATGAAAGAACTTGACTCTGGTGGAGCCTGCGCAGCTGGTAGTGTCTTGAGTTTGGTGGAAAAGGAAAAACGCGTCATCATCCGGCGCAGTTCCAAGACTGATGCGCCCGCTTGGCGGCGGGTGCCGGAGGATGACGCGATGCAGAACGATACCAGCGAGTTGGGGCTGCGTAAAGCGGCGATGGCGATGGGGCCGGACAGTATTGAAGCGGGGGTGCGTGGGCGCATCCGCACGTGGATCGAAGAGTTGGTAGAGGCCGAGTTGACGGCGGCCCTCGGTGCGGACCTGTCGGAGCGGCCGGGCGCGGGCCGGCATGGCTACCGCCACGGGCATCGGGAGCGGACGCTCAGTACGAGTCTCGGCCCCGCGACGTTTCAGCTGCCGCGGGCACGGGTGCAGACCGCGGGCGGTGGGACGCGTGAGTGGCAGAGTGCGGTGGTGCCGCGCTATCAGCGGCGGACGAGCCGCGTCGACGAGGCGTTGCTCGGTGTCTATCTCAGTGGCACGAATGGCCGCCGCATTCGGAGCGCGCTCGCGCCGCTGTTGAACGGGGCGCCGCTGTCGAAGGATGCCGTGTCTCGGCTGCCGGGGCGTCTGGCGGGCGACTTCGCCGCGTGGCGCAGCCGTGATCTGGCCGACGAGCAGATCCGGTATCTGTTTCTCGACGGCTGGTATCCGAAAATGCGGCTGGGGAAGCAGCGCGTCCGGGTGCCGGTGCTCATCACGTTAGGCGTGTGCGCCGACGGGCGTCGGCTCCTGCTCGACATGCGGATGGCCGGCGAAGAAAGCGCCGCGGCGTGGCGAGAGGTGGTCGAGAGTCTCGTCGCCCGACACCTCGGCGTGCCGGTACTGGCCGTCATCGATGGGAATCCGGGATTGCCAACGGCGCTGCGGACGGCGTGGCCGACGATCGAGGTGCAACGCTGCACGGCCCACAAGCTCCGCAACCTCCAGGCGAAGGCGCCGGCGCGGTGGCGTGAGGAACTCACCGAGGACTATCGCCGGATGATCTATGCCGACAGCCCGGCCGCCGTGCAGAAGGCGCGCGGCAGCTTCACGAAGAAGTGGCGCATGCGCTGTCCCGCGGTGGTCGCCAGCCTGGAGGAAGCCGGCGAGGAGCTGTTCACGTTCATGCGCTTCCCGATCGCGCAGTGGAAAGCGCTGCGCACGACCAACGCCCTCGAGCGGATCAACGAAGTGATGCTGTTGCTGTTCGGGTTATTGCGCAGCGGCCAGATCAAGCTGCGCGCACTTGTGGGATATCACGAAATGGGCAAGGTGACGGAGCGACCGGCGGCGTAATCACGTGCCGGATCGATGCGAATCTGCTTTTCCACCACTTGACAGACACCACCCGGACGCGTTGCCGCAAGCCCGAGTAGTCCAAGAGCCAGCAGAGCGATTGACGTGGGTTCCGGTACTGGAG
>JACDBQ010000090.1 GCA_013694845.1 Acidobacteriota bacterium | reverse complement strand
ATTGCCATGCGTGAACTGCGCGAGCCGGACGCGTTTCCAGCCGACGACATTGGCCTGTTACGAGCCGTGGCCGGACCAAACGGTACACGACCGACGTCCCGTGAACTGCTCGCGCTGGCGGAGCGGTGGCGGCCCTGGCGCGCCTACGCGGCACAACACCTCTGGGCATCCAGCATGGCGTCTGAACATGCGAAGGTGAGGTTCGAACGTCAGCGAGCGATAGGTTCCAGACCAGCGGCCCGCGTTGTTACGGCCCCGGCGGCCACCAGCATCGCGGTGCCGAAGCATACGACCGGAGCAAACCATTCATAGATCGCCGAGCCCCGGCTCCACTACCGCCGAGGTCGAGCCACAATTGCCTGGCGGGCCACCGGCAGATGCGCATCCTCACAGCAGGTTGTACACGAGGGTAACGAAGTTCTCCGGCCGTGTAGACCCCTTGCCCCAGGTTGCGTCGAGATCGGCGGTCGGCTTCTGAGCCACGACTTCATCGAGCGAGCGGCCGCTCGTCTTCAGCCTCTGCACGCGATCGCGGACTGTGACCAGCATGTCGCGGTACCGGGTGAGGGCCGCCTTGTCGCCAAGCGGACCGTGTCCGGGCACGACCTTGGTCTGATTGTCGGAGAGGTCGAGCCCCTTGTCAGCGCCAGCGATCATGCCGTTGATGCTGCCGCCGGTAGTCGCGTCGATGAACGGGTACATGCCGTTGAAGAACACGTCGCCAAGGTGCAGCACGTTGCCGCCGGCATAGCGCACGTAGATATCGGTGTCGGTGTGCGCCGGTGGAATGTAACCGAGCTCGACCGACTCTCCGTTGGCCTGCAGCGTGTCCGTCGCGGCGAACGTGCGGGTCGGGAGCGCCGCTGGTGGCGAGGGTTCGAAGTGCATGCCGAGCAGATCGTGTGTCTGTGACATGCGCGTCCTGGTGTTGTCGTGCGCGACTACCTCGGCACCAGCCTCACGGAAGTTCGCGTTGCTGTCGCTGTGGTCGAAGTGCCAGTGCGTGTCGATCACCGTTCGCAGCGGGCCAGGCCCCATGCCGTCGAGCGCATTCTTCAGCTGCGGCCACACGGTCTGCACGAACGTATCGACGACAATCTTCCCGTCCTTGCCGTGCAGCACGACGATGTTGCCGCCGGGGCCGGAGAGCATGGTGAGATTGCTGCCGAGCGCGAGCGTTGCGATCGGTGACTTCGCGATCTGCGCGCGCATCCGGGCAGCCGCGTCTTCCGGCGGGGCGGCTGACTGAAGCGCGAGGTCAGAGGGCGCCCACGCCTCTGCGCTCGCGCGCAGCCAGGGCCATCCGTGTGCCAACGCCAACCCGCCCGCGAACATCGTGCTTGTTCGGATCCATACCCGACGCGTAATGGCCTGTGCCTCGTGAGTGTCTCTCATACGATCCTCCTCCGTAGGTCACGTTCTATTGCGCCCAGGTCACGTTCTATTGCGGCGTGGGGCCGGCAGGGCGAGGTGCGGCTGCTCCTTCGCCCGCGAGACGCCTGTCGAGCTCAGCGCGCGTCTGCAGGCGGCCGTCGAACACCGTTGCATGGATCCTGCCGACGTTGCGGATGTCGACAAGGGGTACCTCGATCGGTAGACGGCGTGCGCATCGCGAGGTTCAGATCGGTGATCACTGAAGCTCACCCGGTTAGCCTTTCAGGTCCCTCTTCACCCGCGCCATCAGGTCCACGGCACCGGCGGCGTATGGACTGATCCACCGGTCGGACACCTCCTTGATCGGCAGCGCGTTGAGATAGTTCCACCGGACCCGCCCTTCGCGTTTGACGATGACGAGGCCGGCGCGTTCGAGCACGCGAAGATGCTGCATGACCGTGCAGCGATCGAGATCGGGGAATCGCGCGCAGAGATCCCCGGTCGAGCGCCGCTCCCCCTTGAGCAAATCGAGCAGCCGGCGCCGTCGCGCATCCGCCAGCGCCTTGAAAACGCGCTCCTGGCGGTCAATACTTGACATGTTATGTAATTATAACATTTAATTCAGCCCTGAGGAGGCAATCATGGAACTGAAGTTTAGAGTGCACTCGAAAGTCGGCCGTCCCGTCAGTGAGGTCTTCGACGCCGTCTACAACCCGGACAAGCTTCGGCGCTATTTCACGACGGAGTCGGCGAGCGGACCGCTCGAAAAAGGGACGACGGTCATCTGGCGGTTCGCCGACTACCCGGGAGACACCCCCGTTGAAGTGACGCACGTCGTTCCGGGCAAGTTGATCGTCTTCGAGTGGGCCGCGTCCGAAGGGGGTTACAACACCCGCGTCGAGATGACGTTCGAGGCCGTCGACGCCGACACGACCCTGATCGGCATCTCCGAGTCGGGCTGGCACCAGACGCCAGAGGGGCTCACCAGCTCGTACGGGAACTGCATGGGCTGGACGCAGATGCTCTGCTGTCTCAAGGCGTTCACCGAGCACGGAATCAATCTTCGCGAAGGCGCTTACTGATCGGAGGGGTGCGACGGGGTGCCTCGGGGCAATCTCGAACTTGCAGCGCCTTGCACCCCGCGGACCGGACTCGACTACCGCCGACCCGTCCGACGCTTCACAGCGCCGGATGTCTCAGGTCCAGCCACAGGTGCCTCGCGGGCCGTCAGCGGATCCGATTGTGCCTGCTCGCGCCGAGCCAGCCACACGAGTGGAATAGCCAATGCCTGGATCGCGGCGCTGCAGGCGTACGACACTGGATAGCTCCACACATCAGCCACCTTGCCGAGGATCGGCTGAATCACGACTCCGCCGCCCGATCCCATGAGGGAGTCGAACGACAGCACGGTCGCACGGTGCTTTGATGGCACCAGTCCGTTCACGAACGCCTGACGCACCGGGGTCACGGTGGCGAACACGAGTCCCCACAGCACCAGGAGAACGATTGCGATCCAGAATCGAGGCATGAATCCGATCAACGCAAGGGCCACTGTGCTCAGCACCACAGCAGTGAGCAGCACCGATGTTCGCCGGCGGAATATTCGTGCGAGGTACGGCACGAGAAATCCGCCACCGATCTGAGCTCCGCCCACGATCGCCGCCGCGAGCCCCGCGATTCCGTAAGCCTTCGGGTCTCCATATAACTGCAACAAATACGGCTGCATCGCGTAGAAGGCGTAGATCGGCACTCCGGCCGTGAAGACGTTGGCCAGCATGAGCCAGGCGCCGAGACGCGCCACAGCCGCAGATAGAGCACGGTGGCAATCGTCAGCGTCAGGGTGCCGAGAAGGTTGGAGAGCCGCCGGCCGCGAATGTCCGCGATCACGCCCGTCGGCACTTCGAACAAGACGAGTCCGGCGGTGAAAAATGCGTTGGCCGTGAACGCCTGGGAATTGCTCAGCCCTGCGTCGAGAAGAAACAACGTGTTGATGCCCCAGATGAACGACGCTGCCAGCGTATGCAGAAGCAGCAGAACAAGGTAGATCTTCTGGATGTGCCTGGACTCGGAGTTCATAACGATCCATCACGCTGTCAGCAGATGCTAGGGTCGGATCGGGAGCTCCCGGACGCGGACACCGGTCGCGTGCCACACGGCATTGGCGACCGCCGGACCGATGCCGACTGCCGACAGCTCGCCGACGCCGCGTGCGCCGATGGGGCTCGCGTGTGGGTCGTGCTCATCCACGAATCGCACATCGAGGTCAGGAATGTCGGCGTGACGGGTACGAGATAGCCGGCCAGATTCTTCGACACGTAGCGCCCGAGCCGCGGATCCATGTCGGAGTGCTCGAGGAGCGCCTGCCCGACGCCCCAGATCAGACCGCCGATCATCTGGCTGCGCGCGGTCGTGAGTTTGATGATGCGGCCGGCGCCGTACACAGCCACGGCGCGCGTCACGCGCGGGATCATGAAGTCCTCATCCAGGCGGACTTCGACGAACACCGCCCCCAGGTGTGCATCGACCACTTCGGATCTTCGCCGACTTCATTGGCCTTCGGCCCTGGCGAAAAACTGACCCTCCGGGGCCAGTGCCTTGGCGGACGAGACCAACCCGATGCGCTGGGTGATGCGGTTGGGCGAGCGGCCCTCGATCGACATCGCGGGCACGCCGTGCTTGGCTAACAGTTCGTCATAAACTGCGGGAGATGATGGCATCTGCCCTCCGGCGAGCTTCGTCATCGCGCCTTCAATCGCGTCGCGGCGTCGTGCACGGCCGATCCCACCCCCATCGTCGACGATGAGCCGAACGTGCCGCAGCCTCGGGCAGCACGGTATCACCGAGCGCCAGGGCGATCTGTTCGGCAGGCACCCCAAGCGCATCCGCGGCGATCTGCGGAACGATCGTGTAGAGCCCGGTGCCGATCTCCTGTGTACCCAATTCGACCAGGAATCGTCCGCCCGCCCGAAGCGACACGCGGGCCTTCGACGGCATGCGGAACGTCTGCATGGTCGCGGTCGCCATACGTCTGGTCGATCCGAATCTGGGATTCTGCGAATCCGCGCTCGACGTCGCCGACATGGGTATCGGGTTCCGCGAAGCTGGTGCCCGTCGTGGCCCGATCGATGCCGCTTCGGAACTCGACGACCGGTTTGTCGGCGGAATATTCGGCGCGGATCAGCGATGCGGCGTGCTGTGCGTCCTCGAGCGTTTCAGCCACGGCCAAAGCGATTGGCTGGCCTTCGTGGCGGATCCGATTGTCCTGCAGTGGCATATACGACTGTCCGCCAGGCGGTGAGGTGATCTTTCCCAGCTTCGGCATGTTGCGTGACGTCAGGAGGCGCACCACGCCCGGCGCCTGCTGCGCCGCCCGTGTGTCCCGAATGGTGGCCTTCTCCGAGATACGTATCTTTGCCGGGTCGACCCTAATGGTGTACACGTCTTCGACGTGGTATCCCAGCGCGTGGTAGATCAAGGTGCCGATCAACTCGGCGCGGCTGGCCATCTGCGGCCGGTCGACGGGATCAACCTCGAGCTGATAGACCTGACCGGGATCGCCGGGGCGCTCCGCCCGAAAACCCGGGTAGAACCCTCCAGGCCCCTTGCCGCGAACGACCACCCACTCCTCGGCGTCGAGGCGCTCGAACTTGTTCGGTCCACGTCCGAAATCCGCAATCGACATGGTGCGGCTGCCGATGCGATTGGTGAACCAGCTCGAGTCCGGCACTTCGTCGAGGGTATTGACGTTCACGGCACGGATCGGCGACCGGTCACCCGGGGAGGCAAATGTATTCTGCAGGAAGTCGTAACCCTCTGACAGTTCCCGATCCTTGATCTTGCTCGCGTCGAAGGCCGCATCGTCGTCGAGCATGGTGGGATCGTCCGGGAAGAACTAGGGCGTCGCACGCCCGTTTGTGCCAGCAGGCCACTCGGGCCCATGCCGACCGCAATCCCCGCAATGAGCGCGAGCGCCGACATCCCGCGGAGCAGATCAGAACGCATCGTCGAATCTCAGGAGAAATCGGGTGCCTTCACGTCCGCCGAAGGCGACGTCAGCGCGAAAGGCGATCGCGGTGCGACTGCCGGCACGGAGGCCGAACCCGTAATCCCGCTCGAGCCGACCGACGCCTCCGAGTCTGGCCGCGACCGCGCCCGTGTCGTAGAAGAGCGCGCCCGACACGAATT
>JACDBQ010000063.1 GCA_013694845.1 Acidobacteriota bacterium | reverse complement strand
GTCTGCTCGTGTCGGACCGTGAAGTGACCGGCCACGGCGCGATCGTCGAAGGCACGTATCAGAGCCCGATCCTCGTCCAGTGGCATCGCGGTGCCGGTCCAGCCCGAGTGCTCGACGTTACGCTCACGCGTTTCGTCTAGGGAGGCAGGCCTTTCAGGCCTGCATCTCCTTCACACCCCACCGCCCGCAGCCGGTGCTGCGAACAGCGCATCCGCCAACGGCATATTGACTTCGATTTTCTCGGTATAGACCGCGAACGACTGGGTGATCCCTCCCCCGGTGCGTTCCTCGTCCACGCTGAATGGAAACTTGACGCCGTTCACATCGCGCCAGTCGCTGAAGATCAGGACGGTCTCGTTGAAGCGATGCTCCTTGGTCTTGGGATCCATCGCCGGCAGACGCACCTTCCCGACGACCTGGGCTTCGAGGAAGGTGGTGGCGTCGAGGTAGACGTCGCGGCTCGTGCCACCCCTGGTTACGACCTTGAGCTTGTAGGCTTCACCGGTCCCGAGCTTCTGTCTGCCCTCCGACGTGACGGTGTGCCCTTTTTCTTTCCAGTCGACGAGCAGGCCGTCGAAATCTCCGTCGATCTCCCGGCCTTCGACGACCAGCGTCTCCGGCCGCATCACGACCTTGCCCTGCGCCATGTCCCAGGCACCGGTGGCATTGATCGCCCGCGGAATCGCGGCGGGCTGGCCCTTGGGCGTCTGCTCCCACCGGATCAGGTTCGGGCGCTTCCTGTAGATCACCATCGCCACCGAGCTGAAGGGGGTCGCGACGGTGCGGGTTATCTTCAGCGTCTGGATCGCCTTGAGCTGGTCGGCGCCGCCACGCGCCTGGATATGTTTGGTCACGATTTCGTCGACGCTCTGCGCTGAGACCGGCAGGGACAAAAGCATTGAAAAGGACGCGGCGAGCGCGAACAGCGCACCCGCACCGAACCCGGACACACGCATGCCGAACCTCCTCAAGAGTGGGGGAGATTATGCCCCGGAAGCGTGATCCGGTCCGTACATTGGGACGAACGAGCGTTATCGCGGCCGGAACGGGGCGTAGGCGAGTGCGGGCCGATCAAGAACGCTATCATTGCTGGGACCATGCTTTCTGAGGCCCATGCCGTCTTCGTGGACGCCTTCCCCCTGACGCCACCTCGCTGAGGCGATCACATGCCGCGAATGCTCACTCTACCGTTGCTGCTCGTGCCTGCGCTGTTCCTGGTGAGCTCACTCACGCGGGTAGCGGGCCAGCAGTCACCGTCGAGCGCCGAAGCCATCCATCGACCGCTGGACCAGATTCTCGATCTCTACGTGCGCGACGGGCTCGTCTACTACAGAGCGCTGCAGGCCGAGCGTACGCGGCTCGATCGCTATGTGTCGTCCCTCGACATCCCCGCGGACACCTATGCCGGGTGGACGCGGGAGCAGCAGATGGCATTCTGGGTCAATGCCTACAACGTCTTCACCCTGCAGACCGTCGTGAATCACTATCCAGTTCGCGGTAAGAGCCCGCAGTATCCGGCTGGCAGCATCCGACAGATTCCTGGAGCGTTCGACAAGCTCAAGCACCGCGCGGCGGGACGCTCCGTCACTCTCGACCAGATCGAGAAGGACGTGCTCCCGGATTTCAAGGAGCCGCGGCTCTATTTGGCTCTTGGCCGCGGTGCCGTCGGCAGCGGCCGCCTCCGCAGCGAAGCGTTCAGCGGGGACCGGATCGACAAACAGCTCGCGGCGGTGGCCGCGGACTTCCTGACGCAGGACCAGATGATGAAAATCGACCGCGACGCCGGAACGATCTCGGTGACCCCGACTCTGAGCTGGCGCGAGACGGATTTCGTCGCCGCCTATGACAAGGGACCGGCGGGCCCCTACGCGGAGCGGTCGCCGATCGAGCGCGCGATCATCGCGTTCGTCGCCCCGCGGCTGCTGCCGCTCGAGAAGGAGTTCGTCCAGAAGAACGAGTTCCGCGTCCTTTTTCTTCCCTTCGACTGGCGGTTGAACGATCTGACCGGCGGGAGGGTGGACTAGCTGGTGTCCGTCACCATGATTCGTCACATAATTCCCGGGCGGGGCATCCCGGCTGGCGGCGTTGCTCCTCGCTCTAATACGCTCAGTATTCCCGGTCGTCGCGCCTTGCCACCCGGGCGCCGCGCCCGGGACGCATGCAACGAATC
>JACDBQ010000040.1 GCA_013694845.1 Acidobacteriota bacterium | reverse complement strand
AACGCCATAGCTGATGCCGACGGTCCCACCGATATCGAAATAGGTGGCGTCGCGATCGCTGCGGATGGTGATGTCCGATCGCTGGAGTTGCTCGACTATAGAGACGACGTTGTCGCCGGTTTCGCGGAGGGCACGGCTCGACAGCCGCTCGGGTGTATCGCGAGCTGTGTGGTAGGTGTAGCTGTCACCCACCGCTGCGAAGTTCAGCCCCGGCACCTGGTGCCGCTTCAAGATGGAAAAATCGGTGTCGTTCGGCAGACGCTTGTAGATCTCCAGACCGAACGAACCGCCGCGGGGTCTCGGCGCGCGTCTCGCCCACGGCGTCACGAGCCAGTCATTGCCTGGCCCGGTCTCGAACAGCATCACCGGGGCGCCGGATCCGCTCGACTCGATGTTGATGTACGCCGCGAGCTGGTCCCTCACCTGCGGATCGTTCATCAGCGCCGCGGCGCCCATCAGTCCTTCTTCTTCCGCGTCGGTCACGAGCACGTAGGTCGTCCACTGTCGGTCGCTCGAAGCGGCGATCAGCCGGGCCGCTTCAAGGGAGACCGCGACCCCGAATGCGTCATCCCCTGCCCCTGGCGTATCACCGCGGGAGTCGTAGTGAGACAGCAGACCGATGGCTTCCTGGCGGGGCCCGGGCAGGACCCCGATGATGTTGGCGACACGCGCCGTGCGCCCCAGCTCGGGCCGCCGCGCGTCGGTCTCCTGAACGCGTACTTCGTAGCCGAAGATCTTCAGCTGATCGACGATGTAGGCGCGTGCCCGGGCATGGGCCTCCGTGCCCGACGCTCGGCTGCCGATCGTGCCGGCCAGCGTTTCGACATGGGCGCGGGCGTTCCGTTCCGAGAAGAGCCCCGTGGCCCGCGAGCAACCGGTCAGCGCAGCAAAGCAGACGACGATGAGGAGGAGTGTGGACAGGAGAGGCCGCATTGGCCTCAGCCTATAACACCGCAGAACAACAGAACAGCCGCCAACCCGCGGCATCGAGGCCGGCCGCGGGAGTGAACGGAGGGCATCGCCTTCCTTCGTGAGGTCGGTGAGCGCCGTGAGGGGACAGACCGATGACCCGCCTGACACCTCGTTCTGTCTCTCGTCCGCTATCGAACCAGATCAGGATCCATGCGCCCTGTGTAGATCGCCATGCCGACGACGGCGTCGATGCCCATTGCGTCGAGGTCCGCGACTTCTTCGGCCGTCGTAATCCCCCCGGCGGCCGTGAGGCGGCGGGTGGTCGCCTGCCGGACGGCGGCGATGGCGGCCATGTCGGTGCCCTTCATCAAGCCTTCGCGATCCACGTGCGTGTAGAGGAACTCGCCGAAGAACGGGTCGAGCTGGCGGACGGCTTCGACGGCTGTGATCTCGAGCGGGGTGCGCCAGCCGTGGATGACCACCTTCCCGCCCCGGCTATCCACCGCCGCGATCAGCCGGTCAGCCCCAAGGGCCGCCTCGAGTTCGGCGGCAAACGTGAGATCAACTGCGCTGCCCCTGAACAGTGCCGAGCTCACGATGACGTGGGTGGCCCCGGCCTGCAGAACGCGTTGGGCGCGGTCCACCGATCGGATGCCCCCACCGACGCGGCAGGGGAGCTCCCGGCAGATCCTGGCCACCAGGTCTTCGTTCGCCCCTTCGCCCTTGGCGGCATCGAGGTCGATCAGCTGAACCTTGGCCCGGCCCTTGAAGCGCCGAACCCATTCTCGAATGTCGCGTGATTCGAGGGCGAGCCGCTCGCCCTGGACGAGTTGCACGATCCGGCCGCCCTGAACGTCAATCGAGGGAATCAACATCTCTCACCGCCTCACCGGGATCCAGCGCGCGGCGAGATAGTTCTTTAGTTCGTCCACCGGATGTTCCGAGAAATGGAAGACGGAGGCCGCGAGCGCCGCATCGGCCAACCCGGTCGTGAACACGTCGTGAAAGTGTTCGAACGTCCCGGCGCCGCCTGATGCGATCACCGGAATCGACACCGAGCCGGCGACGTTTGCCGTGAGTGCGCAGTCGAAGCCGGTGCGAGTGCCGTCACGATCGATGGAGGTGAGCAGGATCTCGCCCGCCCCGCGGTCCTCGGCTTCGCGAGCCCATTCGACGGCGTCCCGGGTGGTCGGCAGTCGGCCGCTCCGCGCAAAGACGGTCCACCGCTGGTCCCCCTGCTGCTTGGCATCGATTGCGACGACCACCGCCTGGCTGCCGTAGTGGGAGGCGAGGCGCGTGATCAATGCAGGATCCGACAGCGGGGCGCTGTTCAGGCTCACCTTGTCCGCACCGGCGTCGATCGCTGCCGCGGCGTCGGCTTCCGTCCGGATGCCTCCGCCGACCGTCAGCGGGATGAACAACTCGCGCGAAACCGCGAGGATCGTGTCGGCAAGCGCTCTCCGAGCTTCGATTGTGGCGGTCACATCGAGGATCACGAGCTCGTCGATCCCTTCGACGTTGTAGCGACGCGCCAGCTCCGCGGGATCCCCGGCATTGCGTAGTCCCTCGAAGTTGACGCCCTTCACCACGCAGCCGTTTCGAACGTCGAGGCACGCAATCAGGCGCTTCGAAAGCACGTCACCCTCTCGCCATCGTCACGAAGTTGCGCAACATCCGCACTCCGGCCTCGCCCGATTTCTCGGGGTGGAATTGCACGCCCGCGACGTGCCCGCGCTGCACGACCGCAGCGAAGGGCTGGCCATGGTTGGCGGCAGCCGTGCAATCCGGCGAGACCAATGCGGCGAACGAATGCGTGAAATAGACCTGCGTCCCGTCCTCGACGCCCTCGAGCAGCGATCCTCCGGACTGGATCCGGAGCGCATTCCACCCGACGTGCGGCACCTTCAGCGGGCGTTCCACGACCATGCGCTCGCAGCGTCCGGCAATCAGGCCGAGACCCGGAATATCGGGAGCCTCGGCGCTGCCATTCAGGAGCCACTGCATCCCCAGGCAGATTCCGAGCAGCGGCACACCCGCATCGACCCGGCGAATGATGGCTTGACGCCAGGACGCATCCAGCGCCGATGTCGCGGCGAAGTGCCCGACGCCCGGCACGACCAGGCCGGCGCAGTCTGCGAGCTCCGCCGGGGTGGACGGGACGAGCAGGTCGACGCCGGCGGCGGCGAAGCCCTTGCGCACCGACGCCAGGTTCCCCGCGCCATAGTCGATGAGCGCGATCCGCACTTAGATCAGACCTTTCGTGGACGGGAGCATCCGCGCCATGCGCTTGTCCCTGGCGCACGCGACCCGAAGGGCGCGTCCGAACGCCTTGAAGCAGGCCTCCACGTGGTGGTGACTCGACCGGCCGTAGAGGACCTTCAGGTGCACGTTGGCCCGGGCGCCCTGGGCGAACCCGTCGAAGAAGTCGTTCACCAGCTCGGCCTCGAGATCGCCGACGCGCCGGACTCGCAAGCGCAGATCGACCGCGGCATGGACACGCCCTCCGAGGTCGATCGCGGCGACCGCCAGGGTCTCGTCCATCGGCATGATGAAATACCCTGCCCGGTTGATGCCGCGCCTGCTGCCGAGCGCGGTGGACACCGCCTCGCCGAAGGCGATGCCGAGGTCTTCGACCGTGTGGTGCTGGTCGACATCGAGGTCGCCCGACGCGGCGATCGTCAGGTCGAACGCCCCGTGTCTCGCCACCAGGTCGAGCATATGGTCGAGAAACCGGATACCGGTCTTGATGTCGTAGCGCCCGCGGCCGTCGAGGTTCAGCTTCAGACGGATCCGGGTCTCGGCGGTGTTGCGTTCGATCAGCGCTCGTCGCACAGGACCTCCTCGATCGCGTCGATGCAGCGCCGGGTGTGCGCGACCACCCCGGTGGTGATGCGCACGCAGCCGGCGCAGCCGTGGTCTTTCGACCGGTCACGCAGATAGATCCCGCGCTCCAGCAGACCTTTGATCACCCGTTGTGAGCGGTCGCCGAACCGTGCGAGCACAAAATTGCCGTCACTCGGCCAGTAGCGGACCCCGAGCCGGTCGAGCGCGTCGTAGAGCAGTTGCCGGGACTCGCGGACCTCGCCGACGTACCACGCGTACCGAGCGCGATCGCGCAATGCAGCGGGCAGCGCAACAGCCGCGGCGACGTTCAGGCTGTACGGAGGAACGACGCGCCGGATCGGCGCCAGCACACCGGGCGCGCCGACCAGTGCACCCACGCGCATGGCGGCCAGCCCGTAGGCTTTCGCGAACGTGCGCCCGATCACGAGATTTGGCTGCGCCTCGAGTGCCGGGGTGCCGATCAGGCTGATGCCGCTGAAATCCGCGTACGCCTCGTCGACAAAGATCAGGGCGCCTGGTGCCGCCGCCGCGATGGTCAGGATGCTCTCGCGCGCCACGGTGATGCCCGTCGGGTTGTTGGGGCTCGTGATGAAGATGATGCGTGTCCGGGGGTTGATCGCGCCGAGCACGTCGGCGAGAGGAAACTCGAAGTTCTCGCGGCAGGGCACCTCGAGGACCGTCGCGCCGGCGGCATCCGCGCTCGCGGCATACATGTCGAACGCCGGTACGATCACGACCGCCTCGGGGGCACCGGTCGCGGGCCTCGAGCGGAGCGCCGCAACGGTGGCCCCCAGGATGCCCTCATCCAGCCCGTTGGTCAGGAGAAGGTTGGAGGGGAGAACGCCGAGGTGCTCGCAGGAGGCCGCGATCGCGTCGGAATAATCCGGGTAGAACGCGGCGGTTTCGCTGGTGATGGCTCGCAACGCGTCGAGGACCGCCGGCGAACATCCAGCGGTGTTTTCGTTCAGGTGCAGCCGGAGGCCGGACCCAGGCGTGGCGACTTTCTCGTATTCGTAGGTCATCGTGGCAACCGGATGGTGATGGATTCGGCGTGGCCGGTCAGGCCCTCGGCCCGGGCGATCGCGACGGCCGCCGGCCCGATCCGCCGTAAGCCGCGCGGCGTCACGCGCTGGACGCTGGTCGTGCGAACGAAGTCCGCGGCGCTGAGTCCGCCGCGGGAACGCGCCGTCCCGCTCGTCGGCAGGACGTGGTTGGATCCGGTCACGTAGTCACCCAGCGCCTGCGCGCTGTGGGCGCCGACGAACACCGTCCCTGCGACGGTCAGCTGAGAAGCCACCCGGTCGTCGTCACAGACCACGTGCTCCGGCGCGATTCGCTGCGACAGCGCAATGGCCGCCGCCAGCGACCGGGTCACGACGATTCCCCCATTTCGCGCGAGTGCGAGCCCTGCCGGCCCGCCGGCCGGCAGTTGTCGATCGCATTCACGGGCCACGGCCGCCGCCAGCCGTATGGACGGCGTCAACAGGATCGCGCGGGCTTCGGGGTCGTGCTCGGCCTGGGCGATGAGGTCCGCAGCGATCCATGCCGCGTTCCCCTTCGCGGAGATGACGACGATCTCGCTGGGGCCGGCGAAGAAGTCGATCGCGCAATCGCCGGCCACAAGCGCCTTCGCCGCCGCCACGTAGGCGTTGCCGGGACCGACGATCTTGTCGACTCGCGGCACGCACTCGGTCCCGTACGCGAGCGCCGCGATCGCCTGGGCGCCGCCGATCTGGAACACACGGTCGACGCCGGCCACGAGTGCCGCGAGCATGACGGTGGCGTCCGGCCGCGGACAGACAGCAACCACCTGCCCGACACCGGCGACCCTCGCCGGAATCGCGGTCATGAGCAGTGACGAAGGGAGCGGATATCGGCCGCCGGGCACGTAACATCCCACGCGATCGAGCGCGGTAATGCGCTGTTCGATGCTGACGCCGGGTGTCGTGTCGAGGCGCCATCCTCGCGGCACCTGCCTGGTGGCGACCCGCTCGATGTTCCGCGCTGCCAGCCGGATCGCTTCGCGGACGTCACGACCGACTGTCCCCGCCAGACGCTTCATCTCACCGCGAGGAACCTCGATCGGCCCGTCCAGACCATCCAGCTTTCGCGCGTGCTCAAGGAGCGCGTCGTCGCCGCGCGTCCGCACGTCCTCGATGATCCGTCGAGCACGCCGGAGGATCGCGGGGTCGCGCCGCATCGACTTGTCGATGAGCTGCGCGATCGCGAGCTTGTCGTTGGCGGAAATCACACGCATGCGTGGCTTCTCTTTCTGAGAGCTCAGAGAACGATCTTATTGAGGGGGTATTCGACGATGCCCTGCGCCTGCGCCGCTTTCAGCCGCGGGATGAGGTCGCGAACCGTGCGCTCTTCGATGATCGTGTTGAGCGCGACCCAGTCGCCGTCGGCGAGCGGCGAGATCGTCGGACGCTGGAGCGCGGGCAGCAGCGCGAGGACGGCGTCGAGGTCCGCTCGCTTCACGTTCAGCATGATCCCGACCCGCCCCTGGGCCTCGATGGCGGCGCGCAGGAGCAGGGCGATGTTCTGCAGCTTCGTGCGCTTCCAGTCGTCGCGGAGCGACTCGCGGCTGGCGATCAGCTGGGTGTTCGACTCCAGGACCGTGTCGATGATCCGCAGGCGATTGGCGCGAAGCGATGATCCGGTTTCCGTCACTTCCACGATAGCGTCGGCCAGGACCGGCGGCTTGACCTCGGTCGCGCCCCACGAGAACTCGACGTTGACGTTGACCCCCTGTCGCTCGAAGTAGGCCTGCGTCACGCGCACCAGCTCGGTCGCAATCGTGGCCCCCTCGAGGTCCTTCGTGATCCGGTACCGCGAGTCTTCAGGCACCGCGAGGACCCAGCGGACCTTGCCAAAACTCTGCTTCGCGTAGATCAGGTCCGCGAGTGGTTCGATTCCGACGGTTCCGCCATGAGCCGCCGCGTGCTCGGCGATCCAGTCCTGGCCGGTGAGCCCCGCGTCGAGGACGCCGTCCGCGACGTAGCGGGCCATCTCCTGCGCCCGGATCAGCATGCAGTCGATCTCCTCGTCATCGATCGCCGGGAAATACGATCGCGTGCTCGCGTAGATGTTGAAACCCGCACGCGCAAACAGCTGGATCGTCGCGTCCTGCAGCGACCCCTTCGGCAGTCCAAGCTTGATCTTTCGTGTCATTGCCCGTCACCCTTGCCCCGTTACTTCAGCATTCAGCATTCGACATTCAGATTGCCCGAAAGCAGGTACGCGCCCCCGTGTGGCAGACATTGCCGTCACCTTCACGTGTCACCTTCAGCAGAAGCGTGTCGTCGTCGCAATCGACAAGGAGGGTCCTGACTCTCAGCTTGTTACCAGACGTCTCACCCTTCGTCCACAGCGTGCCGCGGGTGCGGCTGAAGAACGTGGCGTAGCCCGTCTCCTGTGTCAGGGTCAGCGCCTCTGCATTCATGAACCCCACCATCAACACCTCGCCGGTGGCGTCGTCCTGGATCACGGCGGGAATGAGTCCGTCGAGTTTCGAAAAATTCATAGCGGTACAAAGAAAAAGACCCTGCCGGGTGTTCTCCGGCAGGGCCTCGAGTTGCGCGTTTTCAGAATCTCAGTTCAACAGACGCGCGCTTACCGGCCCGCCGGAGCAGGAATGATGGTGGAGCCGGTGATGGTGCAGCGACAGCGACATGAACGGTTCCTAGACTATCGTCCGGCGGCCGGTGAAGTCAAACGCGGGACAGACGCCTTGCCGTCAGGCGTGCGCTTTTCGTTGATGCCGTACACGGCGCCGTCGGGCGCGACCCAGATCGAGTGCGCATCCCCCTGCCGACCACCCGCGGTGATCTCGTGGCCCATCGACTTCAACTTCGCGAGGACCTCTGCACTCGGTCCTGTGTCTTTCTCGATCGAGACGCGGTCCGGGAGCCACTGATGGTGCATGCGTGCCAGGTCGACAGCCTCCCGGCCATTGAGTCCGTACTCGACCACGCCGAGGACGATGGTGACTACCGTGTTGATGATCGTACGTCCGCCCGGTGATCCGGTGAGCATCACGAGCTTGCCCTGCCTGAGCACCATCGTCGGCGTCATCGAGCTGATCATGCGCTTGCCGGGATCGATCAGGTTCGCGGGCGTGCCGACGTCTCCCCTCACGCTGGTCTCGCCGGGCTTCCTGTTGAAATCACCCATTTCGTTGTTCAGCAGGAATCCCGCCCCCTTCACCACGACGTGGGATCCATAGCTGCCTTCGAGCGTGGTGGTTGTCGTGACCGCCATGCCGGCCGGATCGATGACGGAGTAGTGCGTGGTCTGATCCGGTTCCTGCGCGGACGTGACCGTAACGATGTCTTTTCCGAGATCGAGACTGCTCGAGGCCTTCGAGGGGTCGATTGATGCCGCGACCTTGCGAGCATATTCTTTCGAGGTCAGCATCGCGACTGGTACGGTGACGAAGTCAGGATCACCCACATGCCGGGCTCGATCGAGATACGCACGACGCATCGCTTCGATTTGAAGATGAAGCGCTTCGGCGGTGAGCAGGCCCTTCGACTTCAAATCCATCGGTTCCAGGATGTTGAGCATCTCGATCAAGGCGACCCCGCCGGAACTGACCGGCGGCATGGACACGATCTCGAAGTCCTTGTAGGTGCCGCGAAGCGGTACGCGCTCCTTCGCGACGTATTTCGCCAGGTCCTCCTTCGTGATCAGGCCGCCGTTGGCCTTCATATCCGCGGCGATCGCGTCGGCGATCCAGCCCTTGTAGAAGGCGTCGGCACCGTCTGTCGCGATCGCGCGAAGGGTCTTGCCCAGGTCCTTCAGGACGATGCGGTCGCCCGCGGCCCACTCGCCGCCACCCGGTTTTCCATATGCGGCGACCGAGGCCGGGAATGCCGCCATCGGGCCGGCGATCTCGCGATTCAAACCTCGAGCGAGCGCCGGCGAAATGTCGAAACCTTGTTCGGCGAGCAGCACGCCCGGCATCACGACATCTTTCCAGGGCAGCGTCCCGAACCTGGCGTGCGCCATCGCCAGACCGCGCACGGCCCCTGGAACCCCCGGCGCCAGGTAGCCCGCGCGTGTCAGGCTGCCGTCAATCTGACCATCCTTCCCGACATACATCGTGCGCGTCGCCTTCAGCGGCGCCTGTTCGCGATAATCGAAGCCGGTGAGCTGCCCATCCGGCGTGCGCACGATCATGAACCCGCCGCCGCCGATGTTGCCGGCAGCCGGGTGAGTCACCGCGAGCGCGAATGCCGTAGCCACGGCCGCATCGACCGCGTTACCGCCCTGCGCCATGACGGAAGCACCCGCGTCGCACGCGGGCGCCGAGGTGCAGACGACCAGTCCGTCCTTCGACAGAACGCCAAGGTCCTGCTGTCCGATGACGCCGGCCGTGGTGTTGACCCAGAGGGCCAGCAGGATGAGGAAGAGGCGATGTCTCATGGGCGGTCTCACGCTTTTCAAGGTGCGCTTAGCGGTGGCTTACCGTCCATCGACCGGGTTGGTGGTGGTGCGGCTCGCGCCGCGCTTGTGCTTGTCGAACCAGTATCGCAGGTACAGCTGCGTCCGCATGAAGTTCGACGGATTGGAGCTCGTACCGTGCCATTCGTCGTTGAACCTCAGCATTGCGGTCGGTACTTTGAGCAGCTTCAACGCGCTGTAGAACTGCTCGGTCTGGGGCATGGGCGTGCGCAAGTCGTTCACGCCGGTCATCAGCATGGTCGG
>JACDBQ010000917.1 GCA_013694845.1 Acidobacteriota bacterium | reverse complement strand
GACGACGACGTCGTCGTCGTCCAAATGATCAACCGCGCGATCCTTCTGATCCATACCGACAACGAGGAGGTGAAGAGCATCCACCGCGTGTGCAGCACGCTCGAGGCGCTGGCCGGCGGCGGCGTCGAGGTGCTGGCGCGACCAGATCCCGAGTTCGTGCCGGATCCGGAGGATCTCGTCCACGCAGCCGCCATGCGAGCGGCGCCGGCGTTCGATCTGGCAGCCGTGACAAAGGCGCACCGGCGCCAACCTGGCCGGTGCGAGCTCTGCGGCGCCGGCGTTACGTCGGCTGGCGCCGGCCGCCACGCGGCGATGTGTGCGGCCGAGCACGACGAACAGAAGGGCGCCGTGCAAACGCTGGTGCAGCTGCGGGTGACGGCGCCCGGTTTGTCAGACTACTGGCTCGAGATGGAAATGGGAGATGACGCGAAGCTCGACGCGCTCGACCAGTTTCTTCGCTATATCTGGCTGGAGTGTTGCGGGCATCTGAGTCTGTTTTCCATCGGTGGCATCGACTACTGCTCCCGGGGGACGGACCTCGAATTCTCCAGCCCCTTCGCCGCTCCGCGTGAGGAACGCTCGATGAGCGCCCGCTTGCGCGACGTCCTTGCCCGCAGCGACGGGCGCATCGTGCACGAGTACGACTTCGGGTCGACGACGAGGCTGAAGCTGGACGTGAAGGGCACGCGCCGCGGGCGCATCGGGCGGCAAGCCGTGAGACTGCTCGCCCGCAACGGTCCGCTCACGTGGCCGTGCGCGGTCTGCGGCGTCCCCGCGACGCTGGTCTGCGCCTACGGCCGCTACGACCCCGGCAATCCGTTCGTGTGCGAGGAACACGCGAAAGGCCATGGGTGCGAAGAGGGTGAAGGGTTGATGCCCATCGTGAATTCGCCGCGCAGCGGCGTGTGCGGGTACACGATCGAGACCTGAGTCGCGGTCCATTGCCACCGTCGACATCTCAAGGAGATCATCGAGTACATCGATGAGAACGAGATCCTCGGGGGCGCGCTGTACTCAAGGATGCGCATCTTTCGGTCTTCGACTGCGCGTTCAAGCGGCGCGCCGCGTCCGCAGCATTCATTACATGGGTCACGTGCGGAAGATGGGGCGACCCAACCGTTCCTCTCGGACGCGGTCAGCAAGACGGTCAACGTGTCGGGATGCGACCGTCGAAGACATCGAGCAGGCCTAGATCGGCTCCTGGTGCATCGGCGCCAAGGCCGTGTCGATCTATCGTGATGGTAGCAAGCGCACGCAGCCGCTGAACACGGCGAAGGACAAGGTCGCCGCCGCCGTCGCCGCGACTGTCGCCGCCGGCCCGATCCGGAAGAAGCTTCCCGACGAGCGCCACGGTGGTAGGACGGCTGCACGCGCCGGGACACGGGCAGCACACTGCGCCGCCCCGTCGACGCCTCCTGCACGCGAACCATCTGTGCGGACCAATTTGATCCGGCCTGAGGATCGCAGGTGCGAAATGTTCAGCGAGTTCGCCCGAACCTCAGAATGGCTGCGAGCAGACCATCAGGCGGGGACGCAGCCAAACCGAGGCCACTAATGATATCCAGCACAGTGTCGGAACAATCTGTACGGTCATCCAGAAGGCGTGTGGGCGGGACCGGCCGCCCGTGCATCAACAAAGCAAGACGCTGTAGCTCTCGACGGACCGTCAGGGCGTGTCGCTCTTGGAACGATGGATGGATCGCGTTCCAAGAGCGGCTGACTGCCGCCATGAGCGCCCGGAGGCGGCGCTCTTTTCTTGCGACGGCGCATCTCCTCCGAGCATCGTCGTGCAGCTGGTGCGCAATGTCTGGAACCGCGCTTAGTTTTGCTCGCTTTCTTGAATCCGGCTCGAGAAGGCGCCGAACTCTCGGGAACTCGCGCTCCAGTTGGAGCAGCCGCTTCCCGAATAGTGCGCTAAGCCTTGCCTGCTTCAACTCAACCAAGCCGAACGCGATCACGAACACCATCAGAAACAAAAGAATGCTCGGGTGAACGTTCTGGTTGGCGCCAACCGCAAACGTGGAAGCGATGATTAACGTGACCGACCAGCCTTTCACCGTCAGCGGAAAGCTCCAATCTTGTCGATCTTCTCCTGCAACAACCCTCGAATCATGCGCTCTCCAGAAGAGGTCAGCATCGCGGACATTTCGATCGAGCGGGCCACCATGGCCGATGGGGGGAGCATCCTCCAGTGCCTCCGCGCGGCCTTCGAACCGTACCGGCCGCAGTACACAGCCGACGGCTACCGCGATACCGTCCTGACCCCCGATACGGTTCGAGAGCGCATCATGACGATGATCGTGCTGTTGCCCGCGTCGCGTCCGGATCCATCGTCGGAACGATTGCGGGACACCCGCGCGCGACGGAGGGGCACCTCCGCGGGATGGCGGTGCTGCCTGAGTGCCACGGCAAGGGAGTCTCCCCCCGGCTCCTGGACGCGATCGAACGCGAACTCGCGGATCTAGGATGCACCGACGTGACGCTCGATACGACGGCGCCGCTTCGCCGGGCGGTGGTTTTCTACACCAGGAACGGCTATGTCGCCACGGGTACGGCTTCGGATTTCTTCGGCATGCCTATCTTTGAGTACCGAAAACGTATCGCGGGTGAAGTTGCCAGTCTCACCTAGTGGACCTTGCAATGTAATGGGTCGATGGCGCCTGAACGACCTGCCGCCCCATCCCTGCACGGATGATGTGGGCCCCTCTGAAGAACACCCGCACGAGGTGGATGTCGCATGCAGACAGAAGTCGCCAATCGCTTGCCGTCCGACGCAACGTCGCGCGCCGTGCTGCGGCACATGCTCGCGACGCTCGCGTATCGCGCCGCGAAGGTCCCGCGCGATACGCCGCCGGACTTCGGCGCCAGAACCTTCGGCGCCGCGACACGCCAGCCGACCCGGATCGTGGCGCACATGGCGGACCTGATGGCTTGGGCGTCACGCTCGCCAAGGGCGAATACACTTGGAAAGCGGCGGGAGCGACGATTGGAACGTCGAGGTCACGCGGTTCTTCGATCAGCTCGCCGCGCTCGACCGTGAGCTCGAGTCCCTCGCCGCCGGGGCGGTGGAACCACTCATACAGGGCCCGTTGGCAGATGCCCTGACGCACGTGGGACGGCTGGCGATGCTGATGGGAATGGCCGGCTTACCGGTTCGGCCCGAAAGCTACCCCCGCGCGGAAATCGTCGTCGGCCGCACGGGTGGGGAACAGGCAGCGCCAGAACGGGAATTCGACGGCGACGCAAGCGCGCGCTGACAGTCCGACGCTATTCCTGAATCGGCTCGAGCACCGCCAGCGCACTCGACGGCGTCTTACCTGAGGATGTCGATCCGGGGAAGCTCCGTTCGACGAGTATCTGAAGAGACGCAGCTCGACACGATCATGAGCGGCGCGGGCGGAGGAGACGATGAATATTACTCTTTGGGTGCTTCAGGTCCTGCTGGCGCTGGCGTTCTTAGCGCATGGGTTGCTGCTTCTGATGCCTCCACCTGAGATAGCGGCACAGATGAACGCCGAGCTTCCGCGATGGTTCTGGGTGTTTCTTGGCGTGGCCGAGGTTCTCGCCGCCGTGGGCCTCACGCTGCCTGGCGTCACCCGCATTTCCCCGTGGCTCGTTCCGTCTGCGGCCGCCGGCGTGATGATCGTCATGATTTCCGCCACCGTCTGGCACTTGGCGCGCGCCGAGTACTCCTCGGCTGTCATCACCGCGGTGCTTCTGGTAATGGCAACATTCACCACCTACGTACGGTGGCGCACTGCTCCGATCCGCCCCCGGCGGTGACCGTAGGCAGTTCAAGGCTCGAGCACACCGATGCGTCGGTGCGCCGGCCCGACAAAGCGGCAAGAGCGGGATGCGGCTTTGAGAGGTCCGTATGGCCCAGCAGTCGACCGAGCCCATCACCTGATCGAGTAGCCGCCATCCACGCAAATGGTCGCGCCGGTCACGAAGTCGGACGCATGCGAGGCCAAATACACCGCGGTTCCGGCAATCTCTTCCGGCTGCCCCCATTCGTCCCGCCGGGGTCCGCGCCACAATCTCATCGTTCATCGGGATCGCCCGCACCGGCGCAGTCATGTCGGTCTCAATCCAGCCTGGTGCGATGGCGTTGACCTGAATGTTGTGCGGTGCCAATTCGATGGCCATCGATTTGGTCAGCTGGATGACGGCCCCTTTTGCAGCGCTGTACGAGGGGACCAACCCTGAGCCAAAGAACGAATACATGCTGCCGATGTTGATGATCTTCCCGCGCCGCCGCTGGACCATCCGCGCGGCGCCCAGCTTCGACAGCAGGAACACGGCGTTCAACTGCGTCTCGATAACCCGGTCCCAATCCGCTGCGTTTTCGAGCAACACGCCACCACTGAGGTTGGCGTGGCCGGCATTGTTGACAAGAATATCCACCCCACCCAGTTCACGCTCGACGCGCTGCAAGGCAGGTTCGAGTCCGTCGCGGTCAGTGACGTCCACGTTCATGGCCAGCGAGCGACAGCCGAGGGCCTTCAGTTCATCAAGGACGCGCCCGCTTCGGCCAATCCGATCGCGATGCCGCGACCGATTCCGCCGTTCCCCCCGGTGACGATAGCGACTCGACCGGTCAGGTCGAACAATGCGCGAGCGTTCACATGTGCTCCTTAAAGGTATCTCGAACCGGGTCAGGTGATATTTCTCGGCGCCGCTGTCGAACAAGTGCAACGCGTTATGCGGCCATATGAATATCACGACTGTTCGACGTGACCGCAGAATCGCACGCGAGGGCACTCGCAAACGTCCTCGTCAAGTTGGTACTTCTCTCGCGAACTTAGTGAAAGGGGGACGGTGGCTGCAGGCAGTTCAGGGCTCGAGCGGCCCAATGCGTCGGCGGCGCCGATCGACATCGACATTCTCCCCTCTCCTTTTACGACCTCGGCTGTTTCCCATACACTTCCCACCGTCCATGATCATCTCCGCAGGCACTCGTCTCGGTACCTACGAGATCCTCGGAAAGCTCGGCGCCGGCGGACCGCCTCCGTTCGCGCTGATGGTTGGCACGGTTGGCGGCGCGGTCGACGTCCTGGCGCGTCGATCTCACGACCGGCGGGTCCGCTGGTGCGGACGGTGCCCGAATCGGCTCGCAACGGCGGCGTCGGACAGCTGCTGATGACATCGGACGGCGCCGTGTACGTCCGGGGCTAGGCGTGCCGCAGTCGGACCAGTTTCTGGTGGGAGGGCTTCGGTAGACTCGACTCGGGACCGCAAGCTTGTTGCCGTGCTTATGTTCGGTGCGGCGGCGGGACAGTATCGCCACCAAGTCAGCACCGGTCCCGAGGCGAATTGACCCATGAAGTGGGTAGCCTCACCCGATGTCGTCGGCCCAACGGATCAACTTGGAGAATTCTCCGGACGCGGACGCCAGAGAATAAGGACTTTGCCGACCCGGTGAATCGCAGTGGCGCCGGTGCGGGCGCAGATCTCGCCGCCGATCGCGACGCGTTCCGCGCGATCGTCGACGCCGACCTTGACCTTGATCAGTTCGTGCGCTGTGAGCGCCCGATCGACCTCGGCCACCACTGCGTCAGTCACGCCAAAACTGCCGGCATGCACCACCGGTTCGAGCGCGTGCGCACGGCCTCTCAGATGAGCGCGTTCCCGCGTGGTCAAGGCCGATG
>JACDBQ010000890.1 GCA_013694845.1 Acidobacteriota bacterium | reverse complement strand
CGTCTGGACATCGTGATCTCCTGGTGTGCGCAGCGGCTGTCTACTTGCCGTTCAGGATCTCCAGCATGTAGTCAGTAGCCACCTTCGAGTTACCCATGTGCGACAGCCGGCTCACGATTTCCTTCTTCAGGGTGGAATCGGTTTCCTTGCGCGCGATCGCCACCAGTGCGGCGGCGTTGTTCTGCATCCCCAGGGCCGAGATGACGGTCTTCTTTACGTTGGGATCGCGCTCGGCGTTGTAGATCTCGACCAGCACGTCGGCTCCTCCCCTGGTGCCCATCATGCCGAGGCCACGGATGGCACTGCGCCGGAGCTCAGGGTCCTGCTCGGTACGCGCGATCTCCGTCAGACGCGTGGCGTTGCCACCCATGGCCATCGACGAGATGATCTGCTTCTTGATCTCCGGCGACGTTTCCTTCGCGTAGAGCTGCGACAATTCCGCGTGCCCGCCGTGCATGCCGAGCTGGCGAACGGCTTCAGCCCTGAGCTCGGGATTCTGTTCGCTCTGCGCCGCTGCCAGCACACGATCCTTCTCGCCGCCCATCGCCAACGCACGGATGATGCGTTTCTTGCTGTCGATATCGGAAGTGGAACTGTAGATCTCGGCGAGGACGGCGCGGCTCTCGCGGCCGCCGTGCTGCCCCAGGTAGGTGATCGCCCGGCTCTGGAGCTCAGGCGTCGAGTTCCCCTTCGCGATACCTTTGAGCACTTCCCGCGCCTGCGCCGAGTTGCTTTGCGCAAGCACGAACAGGGCCCGTTCCTTCAGCTTCGGTGAGGCGGTCCCCTGCAGCAGCTTGTCGATCATGGGGATCGCCTGTTCGGGGGCTGAATTCTGAAGCGCCGCGATGGCCATCAGCTTGAGGTCTTCGTCGGCCTGGTCCTGCGGACGCACGGGCTGCCCCGCGTTACGGCGGACCTCGGCTTCGAGTGCGCGGGCCTGTTGCAGATAGCGGCTGTTCTGGTGCTCGCGCGTCAGCGCCCCGATGGTCGACAGCGCTTCGGCCCGCTGACCGAGACGGTCCTGCGAGTACGCCCTCCAGTAGAGCGCCGCGTCCACCTTGGTCCCCTTCATCTCGGTGACGTCGTTGAAGCGTTCGATGGCACGCTCCCATCGACTCTCGTAGATGTGACGCATGCCTTCGTCATATGCGCGGGCTTCACGATCGCGTTCGCGCTGGCGCGCATCGACGTCGCGCTGCTTCGCGTCGACCTCGTGCATCTTCGCGCGCTCTTCGGCGGTGCGCTCCCGGTCCTGGAACGCCAGGTCGGCCAGGTGCGCTCCCGCAAACGGCGTCGCCTCGTGCGCCCGCTCGAACGGGTTCGTCCTCAACGCATCGAGCGCGCCGGCGAACATGGCCGCCTCGTTCGCGAGGCCTCTGAGGACTTCGAACGGGACCGGCTCGACCGGCTTGGTCGGCGGTTCGACGGGTTTGATCGGTGCGGGCTTCACGGCTCCGGCTGGCTGTGCGAACGCGGGGCCAGCCCCGAGGGCACCCGAGAGGGCAATGGCAGTCAGGGCGTATTTTACAGTCATCGTTTCTTATCCATGAAAAGCTGGTGAATGCCCGTTGTCGTCGTGAGTTGTCAGGCCGCGCCCGTCAGGAGCTCTGGCCAGCACCTGTGCGCGTGCGGCTGTGTTGCTTCTGTCGTTCCCGTACCCCCGAGGACACGACGCGGACCTTGAACAGGAGGTCTTTCGCCGCGATCTGCTGTTTCACCCGTTCCATGTCTTCGGTCGGCAGTTGGTCGGGACTTGCCGAGAGCTCCACCAGCAGCCGTTCGAGCTCGTCGAGCAGCTCGCTGACGGCGACGTCGCCAGTCTGCGTAGCCGCCTGTCGATACAGCCGGTTGGCAGCGACCAGCTCCCCGGCGCGTGCGCGCTCGATCGCCACGCGCGCCGTGGCATCGTCGGGCTCGGCGCTCACGAGCTCCACGAGCATCGTCTGTGATCGATCGAGGTGTTCGCCCAGATCCACCAGCAGGACCCCTTCGCGGATCTGCTCGGATGACGCGATCTTGGAACCGGACACAGACGGCGCCGGTCGGGTCACCCGCCCCGCGTAGAATGCACCGGCGATCAGCACGAGGATGGCGCTGACCCACGCCAGGTTGGCGGGGGAGAACACCAGCCACCGGAGCCATCCCCGGCTGGCCGGCAGCGCCGGCTCCAGCCGCGCCCACACCGTCCGCTCGAACCCGTCCGAGAGCGCGGGTGCCGGCACGCTCTCGACGGCCGCCAGGACCCGCTGGAGCCGCGCATACGCGCGATGACACTCGTCACAACCCGACAGGTGCGTGGCCGCGTGGTTCTCGCTCGCGGTGTCGAGCTCGCCGTAGTAGTGCAATACGAGGTCGTCTTCGGTCAGGTGTAGCGTCGTCATAGCTTCATGCATCCGCAACGAAGGGTTCGAGGGCTGCGCGCATCTTGCGGACTGCCCGGAAGATGCTGTGTTTCGTCGCGTTCGTTTTCAATCCGAGGGACTGGCTGATCTCGTCGATCGAGCGCCCTTCGAAGTGCCGGAGCATGAACGCCGCGCGTTCCATCCGGCTCAGGCCCGTCATCGCGTCCCCGATCCGCTGCTGCACCTCAGTGCTGAGCATCAGGCGTTCGGGAGAGGTGCCGCTCGCGTCGGTGCTCTCGACAGTTGCGCCGAACTGCTCGAGATCCGCGTCGCCATGGCCGGTCTCGCGATGCGGCCGGCCGCGGATCAGGTCGATCGAGCAGTTTACGGCGATGCGGTGCAGCCAGGTGCTGAAGTTGGCCCGGGACTCGAAGCGGGTCAGTTGCCGGTACGCCTTCAGAAAAGTCTCCTGGACGACGTCTTCGGCGTCCTGTGCGCTGCCTGTCATCCGATACGCCAGCCTGTAGACAGCGCGGCTATGCCGCTCCACGAGCGCGCGGAAAGCTTCGCTATCCCCGTCGCGGGCCAGCGCGACGGCTGCGGCGTCCGTTTGCTGCATCCGATTGGTTAGACGGGGGTTGTCGGGGATGGTTAGCCGATTTTACCGGGTCGAGGCGGCTCACGTAGTGGTTGCGGACGCTCAGGTAACTTGCGGATCCGGGTCCTCGCCGATGGAGGCCGCGGGCAGGGGTTCGGTGACGGATTCAAGGATCCGGCGGGTGCGGGCGATCTCGGCCTGCAGGGCGTCGATGCACGCCTGCTGGGTCTGATGAGACACCTCGCCGGCCACCCCGCAAAACGGGCAGATCACGGCCTTCATCGCCTGACCTCGAGGGTTGTTCGCAGAATGCGTTTCACGCTGCAAAAGAGGGACCGGGGGGTCAGATCTCCTTTTTTCGAAGCGGTTGCCGCA
>JACDBQ010000828.1 GCA_013694845.1 Acidobacteriota bacterium | reverse complement strand
GCCATGTGCCCCACAAGCGCGTAGCCGAATGGCTTAGAGCAGTAGAGCCCTCAAGCCTGTACGCGAGTGTCATTACCTTTGGTGAAATCCGCAAGGGATTCGCAATCTTGCGGGACAGCGAGCGACGAAAGAAGCTGGAAGAGTGGATCACTGCTTGACGAACTCCACACGCCGATTCTTTGCGCGGGCCTCCTCCGACTCGTTGTTTCCCAACCCGGCGTAGCCGGAACCAAACAGGGCCGGATATGATGCCGGAGTGGGCGTCGAATTACTGACGGAGCGACTCAAGGATCAGATCGCAGGGGTGCTGGGATGTTGGGATCGAGCGCTGATATTCGGCACGCTGCCCAAGATCTGCTACGCCGAAGGGATGACAGCGTATCTGTATGCCAGGCAGGTGAGGATATTCGACTATCCGAAATTCGCTGAGCCGTTCCGCGACCAGTTGCGAGAGAACGCGGAGAAACTGGCAACGGCCCACGGGATCCAGATCGAGTTCATCCGCAAACGCAACGTGCGGAAGGAAGACTTGGTGAAGCAAGCCCTAGCCAAGCGAGGAGAGCACGCGGGTCTGGTATGCATCTTCTCGGTCATGGAGCCGTGCTCGACGTACAAGCCCTGGCATGACAAGCAGACCGGCAAGACGTACTTGCGGCCGGACGACGGCAAGTGCCTGCACTATTACTTCTATTTCATCGACGAGGAACTGGGCTTGTGCTACGTGCGCGTTCCGACGTGGCTGCCCTGCCGGTTGCAGATCTACTTCAATGGTCACAACTGGCTGGCTTCCGGTTTACGCAAACAGGGCATCGAGTACAGGTTGGTGGACAACGCTTTTGTCGAACTCGGTGATTGGCAGCGGGCGCAGCAATTGGCCAACGGGCTGGAGATCAAGCGGCTCCACGGCAAACTGGATCAGTTTGCGCGTACCTACTGCCCGATCCATCGAGCCTTCGGCGTAGCGTATCACTGGAGTGTGGATCAATGCGAGTATGCCACCGATGTCGTTTTCAAACGGCAAGCGGACCTGGCGGCCATTTATGGCAACCTGACCCGCACGGCGATTCACACCGTCAAGCCGGACAACATCGCCACCTTCCTGGGCCGCAAGCTTAGCTCTCAGTTTGAGGGCGAAGCCGGCAATCGCTATAACATCCGCATCGAAGGAACACGGATCAAACACACGATGGGGCCGGTGTCGTTGAAGCTCTACGACAAGTTCAGCCTCATCCTGAGGATCGAGACCACCGTCAACGATCTGACCTTTTTCAAGCACTAACCGCGAGGTAGAACATCGCGATGGCACCAGGGAGACCAAATGGGCGTCGATGCAGAAGACCATTTACAGCTTGCCGGCGCTACGCGAGTTGCTGGCAGCCGCCAACCGCCGCTACCTGGAGTTCCTCTCCACCCTCGAGAATCCCCGCAAGAGACAAGCTCGACAAGCTTTCGCAGACTATCACTCAGGCAGGCCGCTCCTACTCAGGCTTCAATTTGTTCGATGCCGACGACGAAGCCTTGTTCCAATCGATCATCCGAGGCGAGTTCTCAGCGGTCTGCAGAACAAATCGCTGCGCCGATTCCTTCCAGACAAGAGCAGCGGACAGATCTCGCGCTTGCTGAAGCGGCTGCGCGTGCATGGCCTGATCAAGAAGGTCGGCCATACCTACAAGTACTACGTGACCTCATTCGGCAAGGATGTCATCGCAACTGGCCTCAAGCTCCGCGAACTCGTCATCATCCCGCAACTGGCCTACAGCCGCGTTGCCTAATTTATCTTTTCTGCCCGTTTCGCGCAGAATCTGAATGTAGAGGTACTAAGGGACGGGTATCGCCGCCTTTTGGGGCGGCCTTGGCCCGTGGTTCCTGCTGCGTTTCTTTAACGCGGATCACCGTCAGCTTGTAGGTACTGATATCGTTGCCGTGAGCGGTTGCGGCGTGAACCCACTGGGTTCCTTTTTTCCCGGTGTAGTAGTGGAGAAAATTGCCGTCCTTGTGCTTGAAAACCGTGCTGAATCCCGCGGACGAGAAGGCATTCTCCAGATTACGAACAAGCTGCAAGGGACTGTTGCCGTCGGGACAAGCGAATTCCCCTCCTCGAACTCGCCTTCCAGCGGCCTGGTGATCCATTCGTCACCATTCAGGGACACAGGGAAATCAGCTGAGTCGAACGCAGCCAGCCGGCAGTGTACGATTTTGCAGCCGCGCATACGGCCGATGAGTTTCGAGTCTTTGCAATTCTTCGCATCCTCTTCTGGAACCTGCGCGCCGCTAGCAAAGGTCATTGCCAGCAGAAGACAGAAGGGTTTCATACACATTGATTCTATAATCGAGTGGATGTCCTCCTATGAGGCGGTAATAGGTCTTGAGGTCCATGTTCAGCTGGCCACGCGCACCAAGATATTTTGCGGCTGCGCCGCCAGCTTCGGCGCGCCTCCTAATGAAAACGTCTGTCCGGTGTGTCTCGGCATGCCCGGTGCGTTGCCCGTTCTCAATAAGCAAGCCGTCGAGATGGCCATCAAAGCAGCCGTGGCGCTAAGTTGTGAAGTGCGGCCTTTCTCGCGATTTGCGCGAAAGAATTACTTCTACCCCGATCTCCCGAAGGGCTACCAGAT
>JACDBQ010000812.1 GCA_013694845.1 Acidobacteriota bacterium | reverse complement strand
GACTAGCAGGGCGGGGTGCGGGATCCGGGATCCGGGATCCGGGGTGCGGGATCCGGGGTCCGGGGTGCGTAGCTCCTTCGTCGCGGACGTAATAAACTGCCGACCGTGTCCCCTGCCCTGAGCTTCGTCATTCCCCTCTACAACAGTGCCGAGACGATCGAGGCGCTGGTGCGAGACATCGCCGCGCTCTCTGTTCCCGGGGGGCACGAGGTGGTGCTCGTCAACGATGGAAGCGCCGACCGCACCGCGGAGGTGTGCCGGGCCCTGGTGACGTCTGCGGGGGTGGCGGTCACCTATGTTGAGCACGCGCGGAATTTCGGCGAGCACAACGCCGTCCTCACCGGATGGCGGCACTCGCGCGGGGCCCACATCGTCAATCTGGACGACGACGGGCAGAATCCGCCGGCGGAGGCGGTCAGGTTGTGGCAGCACGCACGAGCCACGGAGCTGGACGTGGTATTCGGGCATTACGAAGTCAAGCAGCACTCCGCATTTCGCAATCTCGGGAGCCGGCTCACGAACGCGATGACTGACTGGGCGCTCGACAAACCTCCCGGGTTCTATCTTTCGAGCTTCCGCTGCGTCAGCAGCTTCGTCGCGCGGCAGGTCGCGACTTACACCGGGCCCTACCCGTATCTCGATGGGCTGCTGCTGCAGGTCACGCAGCGGATCGGTTCGATCACCGTGCGGCACGAAGCCCGGACCGCCGGCATCAGCGGATACACGTTACGACGCCTGATCCGCTTGTGGTTGAGCGCCTGGCTGAACTTTTCCGTCCTGCCCCTCCGCTTCGCCACGCTCGTCGGCCTGCTCAGCGCCGCGGCCGGCCTGTGTGCGCTGGCGGTCGTCGTCTGGCTCTGGTTCGAGCAGCGCGGTCCCGCCTACGGCTGGGGATGGGTGATGGCGACGGTGTTGATCTTCTCGGGAACGCAACTCATGATGCTGGGGCTGATCGGAGAGTATCTCGGGCGGATGTTCCTCGCGGTCAACCAGCGGCCGCAGGCGGTTGTCCGCGAGGTCCTGATTTCCGCGGCGGAAAATCCGATAACGAGCTGACCCTGCCGGCAGCTCTCAGGCCACCGGCATCATAACGGTGATGGTCGTGCCGCTGCCGGTCCCGTCACTGTCGGCGCGGACCCGGCCGCCGTGGCCGTCGACGATCTGTTTGACGACCCAGAGCCCCAGGCCCAGACCGGCGTACGGCCGCGAGAGCGACTCGTCCGCCTGGCGGAACCGATCGAACACATAGGGCAGGAAGTCGGGCGTGATGCCAATCCCCGTGTCGGTCACGGAGACTTCGGCCATATCCTCCTGACGTGCGACGCGAACGGTCACGCGGCCGCCTGGATCGGTGAACTTCACGGCGTTCGAGAGCAGGTTCGCGATCACCTGCTGCAGACGATCGGAGTCGCCGCTGACCGGCACAACATCCTGGGTGGTCTCGAACGAGAGCGCGACGTCTTTCGCACGAGCCGACGGTAGAACCGAATCCACCGATACACGGCTTACCTCGCGCAGATCCAGCGGGGCGCGGTGAAGTTCCAGCCGCCCGCTCGCGATCCGGGCAACATCGAGCAGGTCCTCCACCAGCTGTTTCTGACTGCGCGCGTTCCGCCCGATGACCTCGATGGCATGCCGCGTCATTTCTTCGGGGAGGCCCTCGCGAAGCATGTGGCTCCAGCCCATGATGGCGTTGAGCGGCGTCCGCAACTCATGGGAGAGGATGGCGAGGAATTCGTCCTTGGCGCGGTTGGCGCGTTCGGCGTCGCGATAGAGCCGCGCATTGTCCACCGCCAGGCCCGCGCGTCGCCCCACTTCCGTCAGGACCGTGACGTCGTCGGCCGCGAGTGGACCTGCAGGGCCGGTGCGCACGAACGTGATCACGCCGAGCGTCTGACCGCGTGCGGTCAGCGGCGCCAGGAGAATCGAATGGAGCCCCATCGCGCGAAGCATCGCGAGATGCTCGTCGTTCTGTGCGATTGCGGCCAGCATCTCCTCGGTGACATGCGGATAGAACTCCGGCCGGCCGGTGCGAAAAACGTTGGGGACTCCGCTGGTGCTGGAGGGATCGGTCGGGTACCGCTTTTCGAGGGTGCGCGCCAGCTGGATCTTTGCGGGATCGACATGCGCGGTGAAGATCCGCTGCAGGGAACCGTCGGGCTGTCGCATGTGGACGGTGCACCAGTCGGCGATCCGGGTCACGGCCAGCTCCGCCACCTGCCGCAGTGTCACTTCGTAGTCGAGTGAGGCGAGCATGGCCGACGCGTCGGCGAGAAACGACATCCGCGCGGCGTGACGTTCAGCCGCGGCACGCGAGCGGTCCAGCTCCTCGTAGGTCTCGGCATTCCACAAGGCCGCGGCAGCGAGCTGGCCCAGGGCGGTCGCGACCCGAAGCTCCGTGTCGGTCGTCGCGTGCGGCGTGTGGTGGTAGATCACCAGGCTGGCGCGCCGCTCACCGCCGATCGGCAGCGGTACCGCGAGCATCGACCGGATGCCTTCAGCCGCGAAGGCGTCGCGTCGCGAGTCGACCCCCTCCGCGTGGTGCACCTCCGCCAGGCCGATCGGCTGGACGAACGTGGCCGGTTGGCCCGGGAGCCGCTGGGCCGCATACTCAGGGCTCAAGCCGCGGGAGTGCACGATCCGCCACTCGCGCCGCGACCCGTCGAACCACCAGACCGCCGACGCGTCGCCGGGCAGCACGCGCTGCGCGAGGTGCAGCGCTCCCGCGCGTGCGCTCTCCTGGCTTCGCGTTCCCAGCAGCGCCTCGGCGCCCTCGGTCAGCGCGAGCAGACGCGCACGCAGGTCGCGCTGTTCGTCCGCGGTCTGGCGGGCGTCTTCGATGTCAGTCGCGGTGCCGATCCATTCGACGATCGCGTCGCCCTCGCGGATCGGGATGGCACGAATGAGATTGCGGCGATAGGCCCCGTCGGTGCGACGGACCCGGAACTCCATGGACAGCGGAGCGCCCGCCGTCATCGCCGCGGCCGCATGAGCACGAAGCTGGTCGCGGTCGTCCGGGTGGATGGCATTGACCCAGCCGAGGTGCGCGTACTCATCAGCGGTCTGACCGGTGTAGAGCTCCCAGGCCTGACTCAACCCTGAGGGCCTCAGCTCGGTATCGAGCACCCATACGATGCTTCCTTCCGTGGAAAGAAGCGCCTCGTATCGTCGGGCTTCGAGACGAAGCCGCTGATTGTCGGATCCTGATTCTTCCGGTTGTGCCACGTATGCGCCTTGGGAACCCACATCCTATCCGATTGCAGGGCACCTGATTTGCGAAGGGCTACAGGACGGCCCGAACAGGGCCGGATTCGTATCAGCAAGTTACAACTGCGACGTTCAGCCGTCACCAGGCGGACAGGGAACCCATACCGTGGCCATAGTTTGATGTTCTTGTTCTTTTCTAACCGACTTGGTTGTCTGGGATCGATTCTCGTATCGGTGGTGCTCTCGGTGTTGCTGCTCGCCCTGCTGCGGGCGTGCAACAACCTCCCCACCGGGTGGTGACGGGTTGCCCCGGACGACACGGCGACTGCACGGGTAGACTAGGCCGTGCGCGTTCATCTGATCGACGGGACCTACGAGCTGTTTCGTTACTACTACGCCGTACCTTCGGCGCGAGACAGCGACGGCCGGGAGGTGGGTGCCGTCCGCGGCGTGGTGGCCTCCGTTCTCGGAATGCTCAATCGCGGCGCCACCCACGTCGGAGTGGCGACCGACCAGGTCATCGAGTCCTTCCGCAACCAGCTGTGGCCCGGTTACAAGACCGGCGCAGGCATCGATCCGGATCTGCTCGATCAGTTTCCCTTGCTGGAGGAGGCGGTGAGCGCCCTCGGCATACGACTGTGGCCGATGGTCGAGTTCGAGGCAGACGATGCGCTGGCGGCCGCGGCGTCGCAGGCCGCATCGGATCCGAGAGTCGAAAAGGTGCTGATCTGCACGCCTGACAAGGATCTGGCGCAGTGTGTCCACGGCGACCGCGTGGTCCAGTTGATCCGGCGAACCAACGTGGAGCTCGACGAGGCTGCCGTCGTCAAGAAATTCGGCGTCACACCCGCGTCGATACCCGATTACCTCGCGCTCGTGGGTGACGCCGCCGACGGCTACCCGGGGCTGCCTGGATGGGGGGCGAAGTCCACGGCCGCGGTGCTGGCGAAGTTCAGGCACATCGAAATGATCCCCCTCGATTCGAAAGAGTGGCGCGTGAACGCTACCAGTGCCGGGACGCTGGCCGCCACCCTGGCGCGCGACAGGGAGCGGGCGCTCCTGTTCCGAGACCTTGCCACCTTGCGCACCGCGATCCCGGTATTCGACTCCGTCGACGAGCTGCACTGGAGTGGCCCGACGGAAGCCTTTGCGCCGCTGGCCGCAAGGTTCGATGCGGCGAAGACGGAGGAGCGTAAAGGTTCCAGGGGGTTCCAGGAGGTTCCACGGGGTTCCAACGGGCTCTAGGTTCTTA
>JACDBQ010000726.1 GCA_013694845.1 Acidobacteriota bacterium | reverse complement strand
GCCCGTGCCTGCGCACGAGACGCGCCGGCGGCGGCGGTCGCACCGGCCTGGTGCGCGGCAGCGGCGGCCTGGTCGAGCGCCGCGATGATCTTTGAGGCGGCTTCGAGCCCGTCGGAGAAAATGATGTCGGAGGCGAGCAGCTTCTGTCCGGACGACGTGTAGCCCCGCACTCGCCGGTCCCTCTCCTCAAACTCCTGCAGCGCGCGACCCGCATCCTCGAGCCCGGCATGGGCCGCCGCCGCCGTCGTCATTGTCTTGAGCGCCGCCAGGGAGGTTCGCAGAGCGTCGGCTGAGGTCGTCACCTTCTCGAACCAGAAAGTTTCACTCTGGCCTGCGGCGACATAGGCCTGCTGGGCGTTCCTCAGTTCGAAGGCCTGACGCGTGGCCGCGGTGTTCGTGG
This sequence comes from Acidobacteriota bacterium, assembly GCA_013694845.1. Lineage (GTDB taxonomy): Bacteria > Acidobacteriota > Vicinamibacteria > Vicinamibacterales > 2-12-FULL-66-21 > JACDCA01. Next base: position 9,006 of record JACDBQ010000726.1, on the reverse strand, counting down.
TGTCAAATGCCAGCGCGGTTTCGATGACGGCCCTTCCGCGCACATGATTCGTCCAGTAGAACCATGCTGCTGAACCGATGGCGACCGCGGCGAGAAGGGTGAGTGTGAGGCGCACCGCGCGGCTTCTCATGAGGGGTCCTCCACCGGGAGTTACTATAGCAGCAACCGATCGTGATCCACGTCATCATCAACCCGATCTCCGGCGCCGGAACAGACGCCGGAGCGGCGTCACGACGCGCGATGATGGTGGAAGCCGCCGCACGTCAGCGCGGTGCGAAGGTCACCATCAACTTTACGGAGCGGCAGGGGCACGCGAGCGAGTTGAGCAGGGCGGCGATCGCCGCCGGCGCGGAGAGCGTCATCGTGTGGGGCGGCGACGGGACGTTCAACGAGACCGCGAGCGCATTGCTCGGCACCTCGATCCCGGTTGGTCTCGTGCCCGCCGGGTCGGGGAACGGACTTGCCGGCGCGCTCGGGGTCCCACGCGAACCGCTCGCCGCATTGAACGTGGCGTTCGATACCGCGGCGCACCCGATCGACGCCGGCCGGCTCGCCGGGCGATGCTTCTTCAACATCGCGGGGATCGGATTCGACGCGCGGGTCGCGACGCTGTTCAATCAGCGCGGCGCCGGCGCGCGGGGCGGGTGGCCCTACTTCGTCATCGGCGTCCGCCAGGGGTGCACCTACCGGGCCCTCGATTACGACCTGCGGCTCGACGACGATCCCCGCCGGCACAAGGCGCTGCTGATCGCGTTCGCCAACGGTCGCGAGTACGGCCTGGGCGCGCGCATCGCTCCCGACGCCCGGCTGGACGACGGGCTGCTGGACGTGATCATCGTCGAGGAGAGGGGGGTCCTCGCGCGATTCTGGCACGCGCGTCACCTGGCGCGAGGGACACCCCAACTCGCGCCGCTCGTCACGACCAGGCGGATCCAGCGGGCGGTCGTCGAAGCGCCGGGTGAGATGGAGTTCCACGTCGATGGCGAGCCCGGCCTCGCGTCCAACCGGATAGATGTCGAGATCATCCCCGGGGCGCTGCTGATAAGGAGCTGAAGGCGCTGACGGGTTTGTCCACCGCGGCACCTGGCAGCGCGCCACGTCACAACCTTTGAGCCCCCCTAAAACGTGGGCAGGTAAGGGGAGAGATACTTCGCGATGAGGGTGAACTGATCGAAGAAGATCAGGATCCCCACGAGGATCAGCAGGCCACCCGAGACGAGTTCGATGGCGCGGTAGTACTTGCGGACGCGGGCCGCGGCGGCGAAGAACCGGTCGATCGCCACTGACGTCAGCAGGAAAGGTACGCCCAGGCCGAGCGAATAGACCGCGAGCATCTGCATACCTTCCACGACCGAATCTCTTGACGCCGCCATCGCGAGGATTCCGCCGAGGATCGGCCCGATACACGGCGTCCAGGCGAATGCGAACGCCGTTCCGACCAGGAATGCGCCGACCGGCCCCGCGGGCTTGCGCTGCGTGTGGATGCGCTTGTCGTTCTCCAGCAGCCTGATGCGGAACACACCCATCATGTGCAGTCCGAGGACGATCAGGATCGTGCCGGCGACTTTCTCGAGGATCGGCGATTGCGCGTACATGAACTTGCCGAGCGCGGACGCGCTGGCGCCTGCGGCGACGAAGACCACGGTGAAGCCGAGCACGAACGCGCTCGACGCGAGCAGGACCGGGCCGCGCGACGACTTCACCCCGGCGTTCCCCTGCATCTCCTCCAGCGTCAACCCGGAGATGAACGAGATGTAGCCCGGGATCAGCGGCAGCACGCAGGGGGACACGAACGACAGAAACCCGGCAGCGAACGCCGCCAGCAGCGTGACCTCCTGCGACATGAGTTAAGTCGACCGGCTCCCGCCGGACTACTTGACCTCCCGCAACGGCAGGCCATTCACGAGCGAGGTCGCTCCAGGGATGCCGGCAAACTTGACCGGCGGCAGGTCCTGAAACATGAAGTCCCACTTCCACCGCTCGGACGGGTTGGACGCCTGCAGCCAGTGTTTTGCGGAAACCGGTGGCGCAAAGGCGAGGTTTGCGAGGCCGGTGTACCGCTCGAGGCCGACCAGCGCGGAGGCGAGATCGGCCCGAACAGCGGCGCTGCTCGTATAGGTCATCGCCATCCCGAGAGCCAGCCCGACGTTCACGAAGACCCGGCAGTCCTCCCGTGCCTCTCCCGGTGCCGCAATCGCACGCGACGCTCCCTGCAACCGGCCATCGATGTTGACGTAGGCAGCGTCCTTTTCCACCCACGCCGTGCCCGGCAGCACGATGTCGGCCGCCTTGGCGAGCTCGGTCATCAGGACCCCGTGCACGATCAGCAGCGGGAGACGTCCGCTCTTCCTGGCCTCGATGACCCAGGACACGTCCCCGATCGACCCTTCGGGTCCGGGATCGAATACATAGAGGGCCGGCACGTCCCCCCGCTCCATCTGCGACCTGAACGCCGCAAGGTCGACACTGCCATCGCTCGACGGATGAACGGGAAACCCCAGATCTCTGGCTCCATTGACGTTGGGCGCGTCGACCGGAGGGATCTTGAACGTCGCCATCGGAGGCTGCGGCTTCACCCGGGTCCGCCAGCTCACAGCAACGCCGTCTTCCGGCAGACCCATCGAGCCGCCGAGCTTGCCGATCAGAAACAGCTCTTCGAGCGACGCGTGCGCCGAGATGAGGAAGCGCAGAGTGCTGATGCCTCCTGTGGTAACCCGATCGGCGAGCGTGGCCAGCGCTTGCGTCCAGTCGGCCGGCTCGAGTGAGCCGGACGCGCTGCGCAGGAGCGGTCGCTGCAGCCGTTCGTCCCCCTCGATCCAGCGGTAGTCGAACCGGCCGATGTCGCACATCCAGTAGCCGTTCACCTCCGGATTGAATCGCGGCGTCGTCCGAATCAGCTGGGCTCCCTTCGCCCATTCCGGCTTGGCCTTGATCCACGCCGTGGTGTTGCAGCCCTTCTCGCAGAGGGTGCAGATGGTGTCGACGGCTTCAGGATTGTCCCAGGGACGCGATTTGAAGCGGTAGTCCTTGGTCGTGATCGCTCCGACCGGGCAGACGTCCATGAGGTTGCCCGAGAGCAGCGTGTGAACGCCTTCTTCGCGGAACGTCGAGATCTCGCTGCCGTAGCCCCGGTCGGTGATGCCGATCTGCGGATCGGTGTCGATCTCGCGCATGAACCTGACGCATCTCGTACAGAGGATGCAGCGGTTCCGGTTGAGCATGAGCGTGGGCCCGAAGTCGACGTCCGCCCTCACGCCTTCGCCGTCGAACACCCGCCGCGGGAATTCCATGCGGCTCTCGTTGGGTCCGTAGCTGTAGGAGAAATCCTGCAGCGGGCACTCCCCCCCCTTGTCGCAGACCGGGCAATCGAGAGGGTGATTGATCAGCAGGAACTCCAGAACGCTGGCTCTGGCCTCGACGACGTCCGGCGTCTGGGTGTGGACGACCATTCCTTCGGTGACTGTCGTCGAACAGGATGTCTGCAGCTTCGGCATCTTGTCGATCTTCACGATGCAGACGCGGCAGGAACCATCGATCCCGAGGCCCGGGTGATAGCAATAGTAGGGGACCTTGATCCCGCTTTCGATCGCCGCCTGCAGGAGCGTTCGGCCTTTCTCGACCGTGACCGGACGTCCGTCGATGGTCAGCGTAACCGTTTCCATATCCCGATAATTCTATATCGGGCTACGGGTGGCCGCCCGATTCGGGCTAGCGGACGCCGACCAGGCTGCCGTGATCCGCGTTGGCGGTTGCCGACTTGAGCGGTTCTATCAGGTCAACCACCATTTCGGTCATCTTCTCGACGGCGATGAGAGTGACGCTCTCTTGACGGCCCGAACGATAGGTGAGCCGGATGCCGACCGGGAACTCCATCGGCTCTCCGGACTGCTCGAGCCGGAGCAGGAGCTTCGGTCCCTCGATGCGATAACTGAACGTCACCTCCGGGAGCGCCGCGCCGAACACCCAGTGATCGAAGAACCGTGACAGATCGCGACCGCTGGCGTTCTCCATCGACGTGATGAGGTCTTCGGTGCCGGCCTTTTTGTACTTCCAATCAGCAAAGAAGCTCCGGACGCCGCTGAAGAACGCCTCATCTCCGACGAGCCGCCGCAGCATGTGGAGGACCATTGCCGCCTTGTTGTACACGAGGGAGCGGAAGATCCGTGGGTCGCCTTTGATATGACCGAGCCGATACCCGAGGTAGATCGGTCCCTGCGGCGATTCGTTCATCGCGGTCTTGCGCATCTGACGCAGGAGGGTGCTCGTGACGCCGGGCGCCAGTTTTTCTTCGGCGTAGAGAAGCGCGAAGTACTGGGCGAACCCTTCGCTCAGCCATTGTTCGTGATAGTTTTTCCAGCCGACGGCCTGCCCCCACCATTGGTGGGCGATCTCGTGTGCCATGAAGAAGGCGGGGTAGTTGTCGAAGTTCACGGGGTCGTTTCGCCACGTGATCGCCATGAGCTGCGGCTGGTCGACGATGGCGAAATAGGCCGGGCTATGGCCCCCCGGCACCTCGCGTTCGGTGAACCCCAGCGTGAAGGTCGGGTACGGGGCATCGCCGACTGTCTTGGCGTAGAACCCGAAGATCTCGGCGGCTCGCTCGGTCATCCCCCGGGCGCGGGCGACCTGGCGGGGGTTTGCCTTCACGTGCATCACCACCCCTTCGGGCGGCTTCCCCCCGGTGTCGATGTGGCGCGACTCCACGTCCCTGATCCTCGTGATCACGCACGCCAGGTAGCGCAAGGGACGGTGGCTTTCGAACGCGAACACACGGTGCCTGGGTCCATCCCGTGCCACGCCCGGGGGCGCGGCCGGTTCCCCGACCGGCATCCCTGTCCCGATTACGTCGAAGGCAGCCGGGACGGCGATCTTCATGTTCACGGTCGCGTAGTCGCTGACCACCGACTGCGGGTACCAATAGGTCCGATTGCTGTAAATGTAGCGGGGTTCCGGGGGCAGCACGACGGTCTCCTGCGCATTCTGCTGAACGCTGATGGCTTCGCGCTCGAGCTCCTGCGGCCGCATTTGCCCTGAATAGAAGATGGTCAACCAGAATTCGGTGCCGTGTACCACCGCCCCCGGCAGGTTCACGATCAGGGCGTTCTGGTTGACGACGCGAAGATGGAGCAGGCGGCCGTAGTCGGGAGAGTAGACACCGCTGACGACCAGTTCTTCCGCAAGCCGCAGATTGATGGTCGTGGTCGCGGCGGCGCGAACTTTCAACTTGAGGCGGGCGCTGCCGCGAATGTGTTCGCGCTCGGGCGTGATCGTCGCATCCAGGTCGTAGGCGAGCACGTCGTAGTCGACCAGGTGATCCTCATCGTAAAAACGTCCGCGGGTGGCGAGTTTTTCGGCGGACGCATACACCGAGATATTGCGGCGCTTCTTACGATCGAACAGCGTGATGTCTTCCGCGTCCCCGCGCGACCGCGTGTAGGTCAGGGTCCCGAACTCGCTGGTCCGGACCTCCGCGATCACGTCGCCAGCCTGGGGGGTGATCGACCAGCGATCGGGGCTCAGATCCTTGAGGTTGATCTGCAGCGTGCGTCCGACGTACTCCTCGAAAACCTCTTCGGCCCGGCGCAGGTCAGACTCCGGCGCCGTGCGCTGCACCAGCGCCTCCGCCGCGAACGTCGACGCGAAGTCCTCCGGACGCACGCGGATGAAGGCGGCGTCGAACCCGGTGTCGAGTACGTCCCGGTCACTGAAGATGCGGACCTGGGTTCGCTCGGCGGCGTCCGCCGGAGCGAACTGCATCTCCCCCCTGCCAAGCAGCACGACGCCGGTCACGCCGTCGGGCGTTTCGGCCACGAATGCGGATCCTGATGCCAGGGTCAGCCTGAGATCGGGTGCCTCCACCTTCAGGTTACGAACGTCGAACTGCTTCGCGCGATTCAGCGAGAGACGGTAAAGGCCGGTGACGTGCGCGAGGCGGGTGGCCGACGTGATCCGCCAGCCCGGGCCGCCGGAAACCACGTCCAGGCTCCAGGTGCCGAGGCGTCCCTCGAGGCCAAGCTCCCAGAACACTTCGAGCAGGAGCCGTTGTCCGCCCTCGAGCGCCGTTCGGTCGCGTTCCTTGATCACGATTCGCGAGGGGGGCGGAGCCGTCAGCGCAATCGCCAGATCGGTGGCCGAGGTCGGGTCCTGCCCGAGCGCCACAATGGCTTCCCGGTTGCCGGCTGCCGCGGCCTGCTCGAGTTGCTGCACCAGGGCCGCAACCGGGTCCGTCTGCGCGGGCTCCCGCACCGGCGTGGTGCAGAGCACGGCGAGAACGGCCAGACAGGCAACATGCATGAGGGCTGCTTATATTAGACCCCGCGCGCGACGGGGCTCGGGCGTCGAAGGTAGTGGCGGAGCTCAGCGCTGGGACGAGCGTCCGCGGCGCAGGGACGGGCAGCCGCGGCGAGCACCCACTCAGGCCCCTTTTTTGAGAATGAGGATAGTCAGGTCGTCGCCGAATCTCGAGTCGTGCGCGTGGCGCTCGATCGCCTTCAGCAACTCTGTTCCCATATCCGCGGCCGAAAATGCCGCATACGTCGACACCACGCGCTCGAGGCCGCTTTCTTCGAACGGCTGCCCGTTTGGATCTTCCGCTTCAGTGATCCCGTCGCTGTAGAGGACGAGCGTGTCGCCGGCGGACAGGATCGTCTGGGCGGCGGTGTAGGTCGAACCGTCGAACATCCCGAGCGCGATGCCGGTGCCTTCGAGCCGTTCGTAGCGGCCGTCCTGGCGCCGCAGCAGCGGCGGTGTCTGCCCGGCATTCACATACGTCAGGCCGCCTGTCGCCGGAGTGTAGACGGCGTAAAACAGCGTGATGAACCGTGATCCGGGGCTGTGCCTGCAGATCTGCAGGTTGAGCCGGCGCATGAGCTCCGGCGGATCGAGATCTTCGTCGACCAGCGTCCGCAGGACGGCCAGCAGGAGCGCCATCAGCAGCGCGGCAGGACTGCCCTTGCCGGCGACGTCGCCGAGGGTGAGGATCACGCGGCCATCCGGCAGCGGCAGCACGTCGTAGAAATCTCCGCCAACGGTGTTGGCTGGACGAGTGACGCCGCAAATCTCGATATCGCCGTCCCGGAAGGTCCCGGCCGGCAGCATGGCCAGTTGAATCTCGCGCGCGACTTCGAGCTCCCCTTTGAGCGACAGCCGGTCGGCCACTTCGAGCAGCACGAGAAAGTTCAGCAGCACGAGGCTGAGAATCAGTGCGAAGGTCCCCTCGGCCCAGACCGGCATCGCCACGGCCACCTGGATGAACGGCAGCCCGAGCGGGAAATCGACCAGCGCGAACCCCCGGAACAGTCGCAAGACGCCGAAAAGCGCGACCGCGAGCGCCGTCAGGAACAGCGCGCGGCGAGCCGGCGGAAGCTTGAGCGTGAAGGCGGTGAAGATCTGGCGGACCCGGACCGCGATTCGCTTCCACCAGGGCAGATGCGCGATCGACTCCGGATCGATACCGCGCGTGAAGAACCGGTAGGCGTCGCGCGTCGTGCGTGAACAGGCGCTGCAGGTCTTCAGAAGACAGGTCGTGCGCGTACCGCTTGTAGATCTCGCGCGCGCGCTCCGAGTGGGTTCTCATCGAGTCGAGGGCTTAGACGAGTCCCAGCTCCCGTCCGACCTTCTCGAATTTGTCGAGAGCGAATTGCAGATCCTCCCGGGTGTGGGTCGCGGTCACGATCGTGCGCACCCGCGCCTTGTCGCGCGCCACGGTCGGGAAGGCGATCGCCTGAGCGAACACGCCCTCCTCGAACAGCCGGTCCGAGAGCGCGTTCGCTTTCACGCTGTCGCCCGCGATGACCGGCGTGATCGGGCTGTCGCTCAGCCCGGTGTTGAAGCCGAGACGCTCGAGGCCGGCCTTGAAGAATCTCGTGTTCTCCCAGAGGCGATCGATGATCTCAGGCTCTTCCATCAGCACGTCCAGGGCCGCGATGCAGGCTGCTGCGACGGCGGGCGGATGAGAGGTCGAGAACAGGAACGGGCGTGCGCGGTGGTAAAGGAACTCGATCAGGTCCCGGCTGCCGGCGACGTAGCCCCCGAGGGCGCCGATCGCTTTCGAGAGAGTGCCGACCTGGATGTCGACCCGACCGTGCATCCCGAAATGATCGACGGTGCCGCGACCGTTCTTTCCGAACACCCCGCTGGCATGCGCATCGTCGACCATCATGATGCAACCGGTTTCCTCGGCGAGCGCGCACAGGTCCGGCAGCGGGCCGAGGTCACCGTCCATGCTGAAGACCCCGTCGGTGATCAGGAGCTTGCGCTGGGACCCGGGAAGATCCGTGATGATCTGACGGGCGGCATCGACGTCCTTGTGCGGGAACACCTTGACGGTGGCCCGGCTCAATCGACAGCCGTCGATGATGCTGGCGTGATTGAGCTCGTCCGAGATGACGATGTCTTCCTTGGTGAGGACCGCTGCAACCGTCCCGGCGTTCGCCGCGAATCCACTCTGAAACACGACCACCGCATCGACGTTCTTGAACTCGGCCAGCCGGCGCTCGAGCTCCATGTGGATCTCCATCGTGCCGGCGATCGTTCGAACCGACCCGGAGCCTACGCCGAACTCCTCAATGGCCCTGAGTGCGCGCTCCCGCAGCTTCGGGTGGGTCGTCAGGCCCAGGTAGTTGTTCGACGACAGGTTCACGACCGACCGATGGTCGAAGGTCGTGTGCGCGCGCTGTTCGTCCTCGAGGATCCGCAGGCGCCGGTAGAGATTCTGCTGTTTGAGGGTGTCGAGTTCGTCGCCCAGGTAAGCCAGCGGGTCGGTGCGCATCCGGAGAGTATATTTTCTCCGGGGTGCGGGGTGCGGGGTGCGGGATGCGGGATGCGGGATGCGGGATGCGGATTGCGGCGGGGGCAAGGACACGCAGCCCCCGGACCCCGCACCCCGCACCTCGGACCCCGCACTCCGCACCTCGGACCCGCACTCCGGTAACTAAAACCGATACGTCATGCGCGCGTAGCCGAATCGGCCGTTGAAGCCGGCTGGTGCATTGCTCGGGTATGGAA
>JACDBQ010000706.1 GCA_013694845.1 Acidobacteriota bacterium | reverse complement strand
ACATCACGCTGCAGTCACCACGGTGCGCGTGCGTCGACTACAGCGCGGGCAGAGGCGGTCCGCTCGTGACCTACCGGTTCGACGGCGAGACGGAACTCTCGGCTGAGAAGTTCGTCTGGGTACCGTGATTGTTCAAAAAACTCTGAGCATCAACCTGTCGATTGAAAAACCGATATACCCCTCGGCGGCCGGCTTCGCGGCGATGACAAAGCCGGGATGAGAGAAGCACGAATCGGTGTGCGACATTCGCCATTGAGCCTGGCGAATCACGGCAGATTGCGGCGCGCGGGACCGTCCTAGCTACGGTCGTATCAGACTCGCCAGTCCCCCACGCCCCGTCTTCCTGGTCGCCGTCCGTTCCGTCAACCGTTCCCACTGCCGTTCCGTCAGCCACAACTGTCGCCAGGTCCGGCGGCGCTCGAGCAGCGACGAGGGGATCCGGTGTAGAGGGCTCCAGACCAACTGGACGTCATGTTCGCGCGCCAGCTTGAACACGCGCGCGCTGGGAAGGTAACGCTGCAATAGACGAACGGCTTGCCGGCCGCATACGCAAAGACAACCTGCAGCCAGCCGTACAGGTTGTCGGATCTCGAGGCCTGAAGGTTCACCAGCTCCAGGATCACCACGTCGTAGAAGGTCTGGCGCCCTGCGGGCGCGTCCAGGTGAGTGGGACAATCGAGTGTGATCGCCGACCACTGCCGCGTCCGCAGCGTGACTTGCGCCTCGCCAAAACGTTCCAGTACCTGGTGCTCGGGCTCTCTCGAGACGCTGCCGACCCGCGGCGAATCCGGCTCATTCCAGCCACCACGATGCCTTCCCTGCAGCACGTCTGATTGCTCGGTGTCGTTGCTCCAGTCGATCACGCCGTTTCTCACGTTCAACTGGCCGCGCCGCTCTTCGCGCACGTAGAGCCGGTCTTCGTGCCAGAAGCGGATCGTCGCGCGAACATCGAGGCCGTCGGCGAGTCCATGGGTGAACGGCACGACGCGGGCCTCTCCGGGATCCGAATGCTGGCACGCCGGAGCACGTACTCGACGAACGCTTCGTAGTCGGCCTGGTCGGGTGGATAGGCGCCCCAGAAGTGTTTCTCGCCCGGACGGGACGACGGCAGCCCGGCGTAGTCTCCGTCACGCTCGGACCGCTCGACGTCGGCAAGATCCGGGATCGTCAGGATCGCGCGGTCCACCGGATGCCAGGGCATTAGGCTGACCCAGCGCCCGCGAAAACGATATCCGGCAACGTGGCGATCCCTGTCGTTCTCGAAGGTGAGGGGATCGAGCGACGCGGTTGCGCTCGTCAACTGCTCCGCCATGCCCAGGCGGTAGACCCGGGCTGCATATCGGGGTCCGATCGTGTCTCTGGCGGCGAGCAGCAGATGTGAGATATCCGGCTCCTCGCCCATGGCCCCGGTGGCGGCGAGGTTCCGCGCGTAGATGCCCGTACGCGCACGATCGATGGCGCTACACGGCTCGGGCATGGTCCCGGGGTCGCGCGTTGCCTCTTTGCCGGCGCCATGAAGGAGGCGGCGCACGGCCTCCAGAGGATCGAATGCCAGAGGGGCGTCCGCAAAGGCGTGAACCCTCCACGGCGACTGGCCCGTCATCCGCTGCAAGGCCGAAGGCGCGAGTCGTGCTCGACGCCAGCGAAGGGTTGGTCCCGGCCGGGCACGCGGGGACGAGAAGTCCCCTGATCCGAGCCGCGCTTCGATTCTGCACCAGTGCGCAAGGCCGCCCACCCAGAGCACCGACTCGTACTGCTCCATCAATGCGGCGAGATGGCGAGCCATGACCGCCTCTCTTGCCAGATCCGAGCGGCCCGCCGGTTCCTGCTTCATGAGCGCGTCGGCAACCGCCGCGTAGTCGCGCCCGGTTCGTCCCGCCAGTTCGGCGCCCGGGAGCCAGTGCCTGCGCGCAGCCCGCTCCTTCGCGGTGGTGCGGACGTGTCTGTCCACGAAAGCGATCGGGAGGCCATGCCTCGTGGCCAGCCTGAATGCCTCGAGAATCGAGTCACCCGGAACGAAGGGGAGGGTCGTCGCCGCCGCCCTTCGGCCCCGGGTGGTCGCGAGCGACACCACCGCTGCAGGCCAGCACGCTGCCGCCCACGCCAGCTCCGAGGCCATCTCTGGAGGCAATTCGAGCGCAACCGCCTGCGGCGGAGCCCGGGCAAAGATCTCGTGCACCACGCGGCCGAAGACGGCGTCGAAATGGAACGACGGGACCCCCGTCAGGTTCCGCCAGCATCGCATCAGCGGTGATCTCGCGATGGTTGCAGCGCGCGGACTACTCACGGCTTTTCTCGAGCACCTGCTCCGCGGCGCGCTTCAGCGGGTCGTTCACGCCGCTGATCTCGAGCTTCTGGGCGTACTGCGCCAGCGACAGCATGTCTCGGGTACTGTCGTGCAAGCCCCGTTTCACCCGCGACTTCAGGAGCTTGAACACACCAGCGAGAAGCTCGGCGTCGACCTGTGGACACTTCAGCCGGAGAATCTGCTCCTGCATCTCCCACGGCGGTGCGACGATCTCGATTCTGGGCTTGAGGCGGCTCTGGATGTAGCCGGGAAGCTCGTACACGCTCGCGTCCTGATTCATCGTCACGCACATCCGGAACTTCGGGTGCGCCGGGATCTTGACCGACGCGATGCTGCTCTCGACGTAGCGCCGATCGTCCATCAAAGGCGCCAGGGACGCCCACGCCCGCTCGGGCATACGATTGCCTTCGTCGAGGACCGCAATGCCGCCTGTCAACATGGCGGACACGACGCTGGAGGCGTGGTACTCGACCCGCCGATCGGGAGTCAGCACCGGCGTGACGATGAGGTCTTCGGGACGCGTGTCCATCGTGCACTGGAAGATGTACACGGGTTGACCCAGCTTTCGGGCCACAGCGCACGCCAGAGTCGTCTTACCCAGGCCCGGCTCTCCGATCACACGCGGATTGAGTGGCGGCTCCTTCGGCGACAGGCGCAGCCAGGCTGCCTCGAGCCGCTGGACGCAGTGATCGAAGTCGAGCCACTCCACGTCGTGCTGATCGGGTGCGGCCAGAACCAGGTCCACACCGGAGACATCAACCCGGTTAATCGGACTTTCGCGACGTGTTTCAGCTAATTTCACACCCAATTGGACCATGCGAGGGTGACAGGTCTGGTCACAGCATTGTTCGGCTCGCGTCTTCCGGTACTCTCCTGCTCGCCGCCGGGCTGCATGGTGATCAGTCATGCAGAAATCGCGAGTAGGATGATGGGCTCGAGCACCAGAGCTCTGATGACCGGGTCGACCGGCCAGAGCTCTGGCAAAGTGCCCCCACGGAGAGTGATATGGCTCGTTACCTGTCTATCGGCGCGGTCCTGACGTGGATGATTCTCTCGCTGCCGACGGTCCTGGATAGCGCGGCGCCAACGGCGGCCGCACGCGCGATGGCCCAGGCGGCCGACGCCTTTCTCAACGCGCTCTCAGCCGAGCAGCGCTCGAAGGCGGCGTTTGCCTTCGACCATGACCAGCGCCTCGAGTTCCGGTTCACGCCGAGAGCGCGCACGGGCCTGCCGCTCAAAGAGATGTCCGAGGCGCAGCGCACGCGCGCGCATGCTCTCCTCAAGACCGGTTTGAGCATGCGCGGCTACACTACCGCGACCCAGATCATCGATCTCGAAACGGTGCTGCGCTCGATCGAACCGCCGCGCACCAGACCCGATGCCATCGTCCGTGATCCGGAGCTCTACTTCGTGTCGATCTTCGGCACCCCGGGCAAAGGTCCATGGGGCTGGAAGTTCGAGGGCCATCACCTGTCGACCAACTTCACGATCGTCGACGACCGGCCGGTGGTGTTCGCGCCAACCTTCCTGGGCTCGAATCCGGCGGTGGTACGCGACGGACCCAGGAAAGGCATGCGTGTGCTGCGCGACGAGGAGGAGGTGGCGCGCGAACTGATGGCCGCGTTCACCGAAGCACAGAGAGCAAAGGTGATCTTCGACGTCAGCGCGCCGCGCGAAATGATCACAGCCGAGGCGCGGGAGTCAAAACCGCTCGATCCTGCTGGACTTCCGGTGAGCGCCATGACCCCGGGCCAGCGGCGCATCGTCGAGCGGCTGCTCGACGTCTATCTCGGCCGCGTGGTGCCCGACGTGGCGAGTAAGCGGCTCGAAGCACTCCAACGCACCGGCATCGACAAGATCACGTTCGGCTGGGCCGGTGCGCTCGAAGTGGGCGGCCCG
>JACDBQ010000700.1 GCA_013694845.1 Acidobacteriota bacterium | reverse complement strand
CGGCAGGATGCTGCCCGTATTCGACGGCGAGCTTGCTGATCGCCGCCGCTGAGTCCTTTGCACCAGTCTGCCCCAGCGCTTCCGCCGCGCGACCGCGCACGAGGGGCGACACGTCCGACAGCGCCGTGACCAGAGCCGGGGACGCGCTGATGTCGCCGATCAGGCCGAGAGCAAACGCCGCCATTTGGCGCACCTCCGGATCGGCGTCGGAAAGCGCTCCAGTCAGCGGCTGCACTCCCGACGGCAAGCCGACCCGGCCGATCGCGAGCGCCGCCCGCCGCCGGATGCGCCCCTCGGGATCCGCGAGCAGCGCGACTAGATCCGGCACCGGCGGGGGCACGGGGAGGACCTGGGGACTGCGGCCTCGGGCCGGCGGCGGCACCGGGACCACCGGCGGCGCCTCATCGCGCAGCATGCGCCGATCCTCGAGCCGGAGGATCCACGACATTTTCTCCTCGAAGGAAATGACCGGCTTCACCGGTGGACGTGGTGCGGTCGCGCAGCCGTTGACCAGGACGGCCGCGAGCACACAGATCAGAAAACCCAGAGCCCGAACGTTGAGTAGAGCGATCTTCATAGATTCAGCGTGACGAGCGCAGTTCGAGGCGTTCCTGGGTCGCGGAGGCGATCCGGTCGTGGACGAGCTGAACGCCGATACCTGGACCGGGCGGCACGGCGATGGTGCCGTCCGCCCTGACCTCGATCTCGGGATCGATCAGGTCCGGCGAAAAATATCGGCGGCTGGCGGCGACGTCGCCGGGAAGCGTGAAGTTGGGCAGCGTCGACAGATGAATGTTGTGGGCGCGGCCGATGCCACTCTCGAGCATCCCGCCATGCCACACCGGAATACTGTGCCCGTCGGCGAGGTCGTGAAGGGCGATCGACTGGCCATGACCGCCCATACGACCGGGCTTGATATTGATGATCCGGCATGCCCCCGCGCGAATCGCCTCGTCGGCAACCTTCACGGTATGCAGCGATTCGTCCAGGCAGATCGGCGTTCGGATCTTCGTCTGCAGGACGGCGTGGTCCTGCACGTCGTCGTAATCGAGCGGTTGCTCGATCATCATCAGGTCGAACGGGTCGAGGCCCGCCAGATGCGCGGCATCACGGAGCTGGTACGCGGCATTGGCGTCGACCATCAACGGAATGTCGCCGAAGCGCTCACGCAGCAGCGTTACGGCCCCTATGTCCCACCCGGGCTTGATCTTGATCTTGATCCGCCGGTAGCCTGCCGCAAGCTCCGTATCGACGCGATCGCCGAGCTCCTCGAGCGAGTCCTGGATACCGATCGATACCCCTGAGGCAATGCCGCTTTCGATCCGGGCGTCCGCACCGCCGAGGACGCGGCACAAGGGTGCGACCTGCTGCTTCGCGTAAAGGTCCCATGCCGCCATCTCGACGGCCGCCTTCGCCATGTTGTGACCCCGGATCACGTGAAGCGCTGCGAACATCTCGCGCGGGTGTGTGAACTCTCGACCGAGGACGAGGGGCGCGACGAACTCCGAGATGACGTGCCACGCCGTCCGGGTCGTTTCGGCACTGTAGAAAGGGTTCGCGTCGGCAACGCATTCGCCCACCCCGTCCACGCCGTCACCGGTTACGGTGACCAGCACAAAGGGGCGCTCGTGAATCCGGCCGAAGCTCGTCTCGAAAAACCTGACCAGCGGAAGGCGCAGGAGCCGCAGCTCGATCCGCTCGATTCGCACAGGACAATGCTATAACAAGGGCCAGCTTGGACTGCCGCTACATCGCCATCGAAGGGCCGGTCGGCCTGGGAAAATCGCTCGTCGCCGACCGCCTTGGTGCGCGGCTGGATGCCACTGTCGTTCTGGACGAGACCGAGAACCCGTTCCTCGCCGATTTCTACTCGGGCCGCGCCGGCGCCGGATTCCAGGCGCAGCTGTTCTACACGCTCTCGCGCCACCGACAGCAGACGCAGCTGCGTCAGAGTGATCTCTTCAGCCAGCTGACCGTCTGTGACTACCTGTTCGACCGGGACAAGATCTACGCCTACCTGAACCTCGATGACAACGAGCTCTTCATCTATCAGCGTCTCTATGAGCTGCTCGCGCAGGACGTCCCGGTTCCCGACCTGGTGATCTATCTCCAGACCCCCACGGATCTGCTGCGAAAGCGTCCGCGCGAGCGGGAGAAGGCGGGCTCCGACCTTCCCCACCTCGACGATGAGTACCTGAGGGAGCTCAACGAAGCGTATAACCACTTCTTCTTTCACTACACCGCGACACCGCTGCTGGTCGTGGAAACATCGCAGGTCGACCTCGCGTGGGGCGACGACGCGGTCGCAGACCTGGAACGGCAGGTCCGCGCGATGGGCAAGGGCACCCGATATTACGTACCTCGAGCCTGAGGTATCCTCGATCCTTATGGCCTGGTTCAAAAAGGACAAGAAGCCCATCGAGCCGCCCGCGGACAAGAGCCGGGTGCCGGAGGGGCTGTGGGTCAAGTGTCCGTCGTGCTCGGAAATCATCTACAACAAGGATTTGGTCGCAAGTCAGCACGTCTGCACGAAGTGTGCGCATCACTTCCGGCTGAGCGCGACCGAGCGCCTCAAGACTGTGTTCGATGGCGAATGGCAGGCGTACGACACCGGCCTGACGTCGATCGATCCGCTCTCGTTCACCGACACCAGGCCGTACAGTCAGCGACTCGCGACGAGCATTTCCGCAACCGGTCTGCAAGACGCGGTCATCACCGCCACCGGTACGGTCCAAGGCCTTCGCTGCTCGGTGGCGGCGATGGAATACGGCTTCATCGGCGGGAGCATGGGCGTGGTGGTCGGGGAGAAAATCACCCGGGCGATCGAGCGGGCCCTCGTCGAACGGATGCCGGTGATCATCATCTCCTGCTCCGGCGGCGCGCGGATGATGGAAGGGGCGCTGTCCTTGATGCAGATGGCCAAGATCAGTGCCGCGCTCGCACGGCTCGATCGCGCGCGCCTTCCCTACGTGTCGGTCCTGACGGACCCGACCACCGGCGGAGTGACGGCGAGCTTCGCGATGCTCGGCGACGTCAATATTGCGGAACCGAAGGCGCTCATCGGGTTCGCCGGACCGCGCGTCATCGAGCAGACCATCCGTCAGAAGCTCCCCGACGGCTTCCAGCGGAGCGAATTCCTGATGGAACACGGCATGCTGGATGTCGTGGTGGACCGGCGTGAGATGAAGGATGTCATCGCCCGCTTTCTTCGGTTCGCCGGTGCGCGAAAGGCCGCCACGGTGCCAGGTGCCCTTGCGGCGACAGCTTCCGCCGCGGCCAGGACGCCGGGGGCCGAGCCCGCAGGCTGACCGTGGAGTCGCTGGCCTGGCTGTTCAGCCTCGAACGTCTCGGGATGAAATTCGGTCTCGAGAACATGACGGTGCTGATGGCCGAGCTGGGCGAGCCGCATCGCCGGTTCCCGGCCGTTCTGGTTGCCGGCACCAACGGCAAAGGGTCGGTCACCGCGATGGTCGACACAGCCCTTCGCGCCGCCGATTTCAGCAGCGCGCGCTACACCTCCCCGCACCTGGTCCGCCTCGAAGAGCGATTCGTTGTGAACGGCGACGAAGTGAGCACGCCCGTCCTCGAAGCCGCGTTGACGCGCGTCCGGCGCGCAGTCGAGGCGCTGCTCGCGCGCGGTGCACTCGCGGCGCCGGCCACGTTCTTCGAGTGCGCGACGGCAGCCGCGTTCGATCTGTTCGCATCCGCGTCGGTCGACATCGCGGTTCTCGAGGTCGGCCTCGGCGGCCGTCTCGACGCCACCAACGTCGTCACACCGCTGGTCGCGGCGATCACCACCATCGATTTCGATCACCAGGCCCAGTTGGGCTCGACCATCGAGGCGATCGCATTCGAGAAGGCCGGCATCATCAAGCCAGGAGTCCCCGTTGTGGTTGGACGCCTGCCGCCACTCGCCGACGACGTCGTGGCCAGGGTCGCGCGGGACATGGACGCGCCGCTTATCCGCGCCCACGACGTGGCGGCGCTGCCCCGCGGCGTCCAGCCGATCCTTGCCGGTGCCCACCAGCGCGACAACGCGATCGTCGCAATCGCCCTGGTCAGCGTCCTGCGTGAGGCCGGGTTCGCCGTCGGCGATGATGCGCTCCGGCAGGCGCTCGAGGGCGTGCGATGGCCGGGACGCCTCGAGTTGCTCCGGTACGGGAGGACGGACGTGCTGCTCGACGCCGCGCATAATCCCGCAGGCGCGCGGGCCCTGGCCGCACACCTCAGCCAAGCGGACTGGGCGGATGCCATCCTGGTGTTCGGGGCGATGGCGGACAAGGATGCGCGCGGGATGCTGGCGGAACTGGTCCCGGTCACGGCAGGGATCATCTGCACGACCGCGCCAACGCCGCGCGCCGAATCCGCGGAAACGCTGGCGGCGATCGCCTCGTCCCTCGATGGGACGGCAGTCGAGACCATCGCCGACCCGCGCACCGCTCTGGAGCGCGCCTGTGCCCGTTCTCGACGTGTGGTCGTCGCGGGCTCGATGTTTTTGATCGGTCCCCTGCGTGGTATTCTTCGCTGATTCCTGCCGGGCTTCAGCCGAATGCTTCGCCTCAGCCTCACCCTGGTCATCTGTGTGCTTTGCGAGTGGGCGTTCGCCCCGTTGTCGGTGCACGCCCAGACCATTTCGGGATGTCGCACCGACTCGATGGACTCCCTGACCTTCGCGAGATTCGACGAAAACCACATCACCCTCACCGGCAGCGCCACCCAGCCCGTCAGGATCGACTGTGACGATGCGCAGCTGTTTGCCAACAGCGTTGAGGTCTATCGGGTCGATGGACGGTTCGTGGCTGCCGGGGACGTCCTCTTCGTCTCCGGCTCGAGCCGGATCTCGGCCGAACGGCTGGATTTCAACACCAAGACCAAGACCGGCACCTTCTATAGAGCGTCCGGCACGACCGTCATCCGGGACAAAGCGCAGCCCAACCAGTTCGGCACCCAGGAGCCAAATGCATACTTCTGGGGGGAAGAGATCCACAAGGCGGGGCCATCGAGGTACCGGATCGTGAAGGGCGGGTTCACCGCGTGTGTACAGCCGGAGCCCCGCTGGGAAGTCGCCTCCGGATCAATGACCCTGAACCTTGACGATTACGCGTTGCTGCGGAACTCGGTCTTCAAGGTGAAGGGTGTCCCCCTCCTCTACCTGCCGATCTTCTACTACCCGATGGAGGAGGACGATCGCTCCACCGGCTTCCTGATGCCGATCTACGGCTCGGGCACGATCAGAGGACAATCGATTTCCGCACCGTTCTTCTGGGCAATCAACCGCAGTCACGACGCGACGATTACCTACGACTGGTTCTCAAAGGCGGGACGCGCCATCACGGGCGACTATCGATACGTGCTGTCGCCGGGATCGTCGGGCGATGCCTTGTTCAACGTCATGGACGAACGGGCGATCACCGCGGAGAGCGCAAACAGCAGCCAGGCGCCGCGGCCAGGTGAGCGGAGTTACCGGCTGACCGGGGCGCTCGTCCAGACGCTGCCTCGGGGCCTGCGGGCCCAGGCGAACGCGAACTACTTCACCAGCCTGGGGACGCAGCAACGGTTACAGCAGGACGTCTTCCAGGCGACGACTCGCCAGCGCAACTTCGACACCTCGCTCTCGGGAAACTGGGCGGAATACGTGCTCAGCGCGCGCACCGAACGGCGCGACTACTTCGACGACGCCGAGACGCTGACCCGAACCGGCAGCTTGCCGCGGATCAGCGTCTCGCGCGGCGAGCGGCCCATTGGCGGCTCGAAGGTGTATTTCGGCGCCAGCGGCGAGTACGTGAACATCTTGAGGAGTACGCGTCGGAACGACACGACGCTGGTCGACCAGGGATTGACGCGGCTCGACGTCAGCCCGACGCTTCGGGTGCCGTTCACCCGCTGGCCTTTCCTGACCGTCAACTCTGTCGTCGGCTGGCGCGGAACCTACTGGAGCGAGAGCCTCAGGGCGGTCGGGCAGCAAGTCGACGAGTCGATCGGTCGCCAGTACTTCGATTTCCAGTCGCGCATCACGGGTCCGGTGTTCAACCGGATCTTCAACTCGCCTGGCCATGGGTTCGCCGAAAAATGGAAGCATGTGGTCGAGCCGACGCTCACGATTCAGCGCACGACGGCGATCGACGAGTTTCCGAATATCGTGCAGATCGAGTCGGCCGACTCCGTGGTCGGCGGCGTCACCCGGCTCACCTACGCACTTTCGAACCGCCTGTACGCGAAGAAGAAAGTGTCGCGCGAGATCATGAGCCTGAGCGTCAGTCAGACCTACTATACGGACCAGCGGGCCGCCCAATTCGATCAGAACTACCAATCGAGTTACAACACGGACGCGGCACCGACGAACTTCTCCGCCGTCGCCGTGTCGACGCGTATCAGCCCGACCGACCGGCTCAACGGCGAGTTTCGAACGGAGTGGGATCCCACCGTGCACACCCTGAAGACGCTGTCTGCCAGCGGCTCGATGCGAAGCGGCGAGTGGCTGGACCTGTCAGCCGGCTGGAGCCGCCGCCGGCTGATTCCCGAACTGCCGGATTTCAGCAATCCCGCGTCGGCAACCCACTACCTCAACGCCGCGACGACCATGCGGTCGGCGTCGAACCGGCTCGGGGCAAGCTACTCGTTCAATTACGACTTCCAGCGGGACTTCTTCCTGCAGCAGCGAGTGCTCGCCTATTACAACGCACAGTGCTGCGGCGTGGTAGTCGAGTGGCAAACCTTCAACTTCCAGGGCATTCCGGGCATTACGGTCCCACAGGATCGCCGTTTCAACATTTCCTTCAGCCTGGCCGGTATCGGCACGTTCTCCAACTTCCTGGGCGCACTCTCCGGTCAGCAGCAGCAGCGATGAAAACCCATACGGCCCCTGACACGCGGCGGATCGCCGGCGTCCAAGTCAAGCAGCTCCGCCCGATCCCCGACGAGCGTGGATGGCTCATGGAGATCGTCCGCCGGGATGAGACCGAACTGCTGCCGACCTTCGGGCAGGTCTACGTGTCGGCCACCTACCCGGGGGTGGTGAAGGGCTGGCACTATCACAAGAAGCAGGTGGACAACTTCGCGTGCGTTGCGGGGATGGTGAAACTCGTGCTCGTCGACACGCGGGAGGATTCGCCGACGCGCGACCTGGTGAACGAGTTCTTCATCGGCACGCGGAATCCACTGCTCGTGCAGGTGCCGTGTCTCGTCTACCACGGGTGGAAATGCGTCAGCCCGGAACCATCGCTGGTGGTCAACGTCCCGACCGAGCCGTACGACCGGGAGGCGCCAGACGAGTACCGGCTCGAGCCACACGGCACGCTGCCCTACGACTGGACGCGCAAGGATGGTTGACGTCCTCGTCACCGGCGGAGCGGGTTTCATCGGCTCCAACTTCGTCAGGTATGCACTCGGTCGACATGCAGACTGGCGGGTGACCACGCTCGACAAGCTCACCTACGCGGGACGTCTGGAAAATTTGCACGACGTCAAAGACCACCCTCGACACACCTTCGTCAGAGGCGATGTCGCGGACTCCAAGATTGCAGACCCCCTCGTTCGGGCTGCCGACGTCGTCGTCCACTTCGCGGCGGAGACACATGTCGATCGTTCGATCATGAGCGCCGGGGAGTTCATCAAGACCGACGTTTTTGGCACGTTCGTCCTGCTTGAAGCGGCACGCCAGTCGACGAAGCTGCGGCGGTTCATCCAGATTTCGACCGATGAGGTTTATGGCAGCGTGGCCGAGGGCTCGAGCCAGGAAACGGATGAACTGAAACCGCGAAATCCGTATTCAGCGAGCAAAGCGGGGGCGGACCGGCTGGCGTACAGCTATTTCGCCACCTACGAGGTGCCGGTCATCATCACCCGCGCATCGAATAACTACGGCCCCTACCAGTTTCCGGAGAAGGTCATTCCACTGTTCCTGACCAACGCGCTGGATGAGATCCCCGTACCGCTGTACGGCGACGGACTGCAGGTGCGAGACTGGCTTCATGTCGATGATCACTGTCGCGCGGTCGACCTGCTCATCGACGCGGGCACGTCGGGCGAGGTTTACAACATCGGCGGGGGCAATCACGTGCGCAATGTCGACCTGACCCGCCAGATCCTGCTGCTCGCGGGCAAGACCGACGCGTTGATCCGCCACGTCCCCGACCGGCAGGGACACGATCGGCGGTACTCGGTGGATACGGCCAAGTTGCAGCGCCTGGGCTGGACCCCGTCGGCGCGTTTCGATGAAGGCCTGGCGCAGACGGTCGCGTGGTATCGCGACAACCAATGGTGGTGGCGCCCGATCAAGGACGCCGATCCAGCGTATCGTTCTTACTACACCAGCCAATACGGCAATCGCCTCCCGTGAGGACGCCGGCGCGCAAGGTCCCGCTCGTGACGGGCGCGACCGGCTTTGCAGGCAGCCACCTGCTGGATCGGCTGCTCACCACTCATCCCGCCGTCGCAGCCTGGTCGAGCGCGAGCGGACGCCCGGTTCCCTCCGGTGATGGACGCGTCGAGTGGCTGGCTGTCGATCTGCTCGACCGGCCGGGCCTCGAACGATCGCTGGGCGTCCTCCAGCCCTCGGTGATCTATCACCTCGCCGGTCTGCCGCACGTCGGCGACGCGTGGAAGAACGGCGGCCGGGCTCTCGAGGTGAACGCGCTCGGCACCCATCGGCTGCTGGAGGCGGTTGAGCGCGCCACTCCCGCGTCCAGGGTTGTCATCGCGGGCTCCGCGCTCGTATATCGCCAATCCGACCGGGCCCTCCACGAAGGGGATCCAGTGGGTCCATCGGATCCGTATGGCATCAGCAAGCTCGCCCAGGAGATGGTCGTCGAGCGTGCGGCGACACCCGTGGTACTCGCCCGTCCCTTCAACCACGCTGGTCCCCGGCAAAGCGAGGCGTTCGTCACCTCGAGCTTCGCGAAACAGATCGCCGAGATCGAGGCCGGGGTGCGCGAGCCGCTGTTGCTCGTCGGAAACCTCGATGCGCGCCGCGACATCACGGACGTGCGGGACACCGCGCGCGCCTACGAGGCGCTGGCCGCACGGGGCCGGCCTGGCCACGTATACAACATCTGT
>JACDBQ010000688.1 GCA_013694845.1 Acidobacteriota bacterium | reverse complement strand
ACGATGATCTCGAGGTGCAGCTCGCCCATGCCGGCGATCACGACTTCGCCGGTCTGGATGTCGGTCTTCACCCGGAAGGTCGGATCCTCCGCCATCAGCTTGCCGAGTCCGTGGCCGAGCTTTTCCTGGTCGGCCTTGGTCTTCGGCTCGATCGCCAGCGAGATGACCGGTTCGGGGAAGCTCATGGACTCGAGCACGACGGGATTCCTCTCGTCGCAGATCGTGTCCCCGGTGGTCACAGTCCTGAGGCCGACCGCGGCGGCGATATCACCGGCGTAGACTTCCTTGATCTCTTCGCGCTTGTTGGCGTGCATCTTCAGCAGGCGCCCGAGACGCTCGGACTTCTGTTTGGTCGAATTGAAGACCGTGGAACCGGCCGTCATCACCCCCGAATACACGCGGATGAACGTGAGCTGCCCGACGAACGGGTCGGTCATGATCTTGAAACCGAGCGCCGAAAACGGGGCGTCATCAGCCGCCGGCCGTTCGACCACGGTATCCGGACCCTTGTCCGGATTGAAACCCTTGATCGCGGGCACGTCGATCGGAGACGGCAGGTAGTCGACGACGGCATCGAGCAGCAGCTGCACACCCTTGTTCTTGAACGCCGATCCGCAGATGACCGGCACGAAGGCAGGCTCCGACTTGTCCCCCGTCGTATGCACGGAGCTGTTGACGCGCTTGCGCAGCGCCGCCTTGATCTCGTCTTCGGTGACCTCTTCGCCGTGCAGGTACTTTTCGAGAATCTTGTCGTCCGCTTCACTGACCTTTTCAATCAGCTGCTCGCGGAAGTGCTTCGCGTCCTCGAGCATGTCGGACGGAATGTCGCCGACGATGTAGTCGGCGCCCATCGTTTCGTCCTTGTAGGTGATCGACTTCATCGTCACGAGATCGACCACGCCGAGGAACTTGTCTTCGCTGCCGATCGGCAGCTGGGTTGCGACCGGGTTGCCGCCAAGCTTGCTGACGATCTGCTCGAAGGTGCGCTTGAAGTCCGCGCCGATCCGGTCCATCTTGTTCACGAAGCAGATGCGCGGCACCCGGTACTTGTCGGCCTGGCGCCAGACCGTTTCCGACTGCGGTTCGACGCCGGCGACCGCGTCGAACACCGCGACCGCCCCGTCGAGGACGCGCAACGAACGCTCGACTTCGGCGGTGAAGTCGACGTGGCCCGGCGTGTCGATGATGTTGATGCGGTGGTCGCGCCAGAAACAGGTCGTCGCGGCGGACGTGATCGTGATGCCGCGCTCTTGTTCCTGTTCCATCCAGTCCATGACCGCCGTCCCCTCGTGAACTTCACCGATCTTGTAGGTGATGCCGGTGTAGAACAGGATGCGTTCGGTCGTAGTGGTCTTGCCGGCATCGATGTGCGCCATGATGCCGATGTTGCGCGTGCGGTTGAGCGGTGTTTCTCTTGGCATTGACGTTGTAGCTTCCAGCTTCCAGCTACCAGCTTCCCGAAAAATTTCGTTGGTTCCCGCTGGCGGCCGGAAGCTTTAATTACCAGCGATAGTGCGCGAAAGCCTTGTTGGCTTCCGCCATGCGGTGGACGTCTTCGCGCTTCTTCACCGCGCCCCCGCGAAGGTTCGCGGCGTCGAGCAACTCGTTCGCGAGCTTTTCGACCATCGTCTTGCCATCCCCTCGTGAGCGGGCGAAGCCGACCAGCCAGCGGATGCTCAGCGACAGGCGGCGGTTGGGGTTCACTTCGACCGGCACCTGGTAGTTCGAGCCGCCGACACGGCGCGACTTCACCTCGAGCGCCGGCTTCACGTTCTCGACCGCCTTCTTGAAGACCTTGATCGGGTCGTCGCCGGTCTTCTCCTGGATCGAGGAGAGCGAGCCGTACATGATCTTCTCGGCCGTGCTGCGCTTGCCATCGCTCATCAGGGTGCTGATGAACTTGGTCACCAGCGCGCTGGTGTAGATCGGATCGAGCGGAACTTCACGCTTTGCGATTTCGCGACGTCTTGGCATATCTCTCTCAGCTGTGAGCTCTCAGCTCTCAGCTGACAGCTCTGATGGCTGACAGCTGGCGGCTATAGCTACCTATGATTTCGGCCTTTTGGCGCCGTACTTCGAGCGTCCCTGCTTGCGGCCCTGCACGCCGACGGCGTCCAGGGTGCCGCGGACCACGTGGTAGCGGACACCGGGAAGGTCTTTCACGCGGCCTCCGCGGATCAGCACCAGCGAGTGCTCCTGCAGGTTGTGACCGACGCCCGGAATGTAAGTGGTCACCTCGATCCCGTTGGTGAGCCGAACCCGCGCCACCTTGCGGAGCGCGGAATTGGGCTTCTTCGGCGTCTGGGTGAAGACCCGGACGCAGACGCCACGCTTCTGCGGGCTGTCCTGCAGTGCCGGGCTCTTGGTCTTCCAGCGAACCTGCTCACGTCCTTTTCGGACAAGCTGACTGATAGTC
>JACDBQ010000645.1 GCA_013694845.1 Acidobacteriota bacterium | reverse complement strand
CGTTTTTCCCGGGCCCCTTCGAAAAATCGAGATCTGACCCCCGACCACAATTCTCCCCTACTAAAGCTCAGCCGATTGTACGCTGGCGCTTACTGAACTCTTACCGGATGCTAACCAGGCCGAGAGGACTTCGGGAACCGAGAATCCGTATCGTCTCCCTGGAGGACATCGACGTGACACACCTTACCTTTCCGCTCACCCTTGTCTGCATCGCCTGGCTGATGCCTGCAGTGGACCTGCGGGCCCAGACCACGGCGCCCACTCACAAGCACTACGACAAACCCGCGGAGTTCGAACGGCCGGAGCCCGGCAAGCCGATCGCACCCAGGCTGCAGAATCTCGGGGCTCACACCTTCCCTTCAAGCACTAAGAAGACGCGGGCACAGCAGTTCATCAACCAGGGGCTCAATCTTATATACGCGTTCAATCATGCTGAGGCCGCGCGGGCCTTCGCCGAAGCCGCACGACTGGACCCCAACACCGCCATCGCCTACTGGGGGCAGGCGCTCGTGCTCGGTCCGAACATCAATGCACCCATGAACCCCGAAGACGAGTCGAAGGCGCTGGAACTCGTAAAAAGGGCCGTGGCCCTCAAGGCGCGCGCCACACCGCGCGAGCGCGCGTACATCGATGCGCTGGTGCCGCGCTATACCGGCAAGGCGGAGGACCGGCAGGCAGCCGACCGCGCTTTCGCCGACGGCATGCGAAAGCTGGTCGAGAAATATCCGAATGACCTGGACGCGCGGACCCTTTACGCCGAGGCGCTCATGGATTTACGTCCCTGGAACTACTGGACCCGCGACGGTCTTCCCTACAATGAGACGCGGATAATCCAGTCCGCGCTGACGCACGTCCTCGGCAAACATCAGGACCACCCAGGCGCGCTGCACCTGTGGGTGCACTTGTGGGAAGCGACCGACACGCCGGAGCGCGCCGAAGCGGAGGCCGATCGCCTGCTGCCGCTGATGCCCGGCGCCGGCCACATCGTCCACATGCCCGCCCACATCTATCAGCGCGTGGGCCGCTTCGATGACGTGATCAAGGTCAACATCCAGGCCGCGAAAGCCGATGAGGATTACATTACCCAGTGTCGAGCGCAAGGCATTTATCCGCTCGCATACTATCCGCACAATCTGCACTTCATCTGGATGGGTGCAACCGCCGCAGGTCAGAGCCGACTGGCGCTCGATTCGGCCAGGCGGCTCGCGAGCGCGATTCCGCACCAGTCGCTGGGGACCGTGCCGATCCTGCAGGGCTTCCTCGTAGTCCCGTATTGGGCGATGGTCCGCTTCGAGAAGTGGGACGACATCCTCGCAGACACGGGACCGCAGCACGACACGCCGTTTACGCGCGGTGTGTGGCGATACGCGAGGGGGATGGCACTCACAGCGCAAGGCCGCCTGGACGATGCCGAACGCGAGCTGGAACAGCTCCGTGCGATCGTCGCGGATCCGTCGCTAAACGGCCAGGTCACGTTCTCGAGTAACAGTGGTTCCGCGATCCTGAGGATCGCGCCGGAAGTGATCGCCGGCCACATCGCCGCCAAGCGGAAGGACTGGGACCAGGCGACGCTGCATCTGGATCGTGCGATCCGATTCGAGGACGCGCTCGTCTACCAGGAACCGCACGACTGGCACGCGCCGGTGCGGCAGGACCTGGGTCACGTGCTGCTGGCGGCCGGACGTCCCGGGGAGGCGGAGGTCGCATTCTGGGAAGACCTCAAGAGAAATCCGGAAAACGGGTGGTCCCTCAAGGGGCTCGTGGGAGCCCTGAAAGCGCAGAGCAAGACGGCCGAGGCCACGATGGCGGAGACGCGCTTCACCAAGGCGTGGAAGAACTCCGACTTGAGACCGACGTTTCCGACCGCCCCGGTCGGAATCGGCAGCAAACGTTAAACGGAGGCTCCGCTCCGCTTCCGGCTGTCCTCTTCTGTCGGGGGTCCTTTGTTGGGGGTCACCGCGCCCCCCACTTGACCTGCGGTCATTCGACGCGGCGCGCCCCGTATAATCGGGGCAGCCGCATATGAGACTCGCCTGGATCGCGGCCCTGGGCGTCGCTGCCGCGACGGGCGCTGGGGCACAGACCGTCACGTCTAATACGGAGCTCGTCAGCGTGCCCGTCACGGTCACCAACCAGGCAGGGTCGGAGCGGATCCGGACCTCACCACCGCGGATTTCCGGATCGTCGACAACGGCGCCGGACAGCCCGTCTCCGACCTTCGTCGCCGAACGGGTTCCCCTCAGCGTCTGCGGCCGTACACTGGCGCCCAAGGGACGCCCAGCGTGCTGAAGAACCTGGTCGAAGACTCTGGCGGCTTCGCGTTTCCGCTCCAGGACGAACGACAGGCGCTCACGCAGCCCGACTCATTTCTGGATGAACTCCGCCACCAATACATGCTCGGATACGCCATCCCGAAAGCGGACGGATCTTGCGCCGTATCAAAGTGCAGATCAAAAAGAACGGAATGAAGATGCGGCATCGCGGCACCTACCCCGCTCTCCCTGGCCTGGCCCGCAGATGACAATCGGCTTTATCGGCCTGGGCCTCATGGGCAAACCGATGGCGAAGAACCTGCTCAAGGCGGGCTTCGCCGTTGTTGCGCACAGCCGCAGCCAGGGACCGGTGGACGAACTCGTCGCAGCGGGCGCGGAACCCGGGCGGTCGCCGGCGGACGTCGCGCGCCGCGCCACGCGCATCGTCACGATGCTGCCGGATTCACCGGATGTCGAAACGGTCCTGGACGGGCCCGACGGCGTCTTCGGCGCGGTCCAGCCGCGTACCATCCTCATCGACTGCAGCAGCATCGCGCCGTCGGCCGCGCGGTCGCTCGCCCGACGTGCGGAGATGGTCGACGCCGTCATGCTCGATGCACCGGTCAGCGGTGGAGAGATTGGCGCGATCAGCGGCACGCTCTCGATCATGGTCGGCGGCGAGGCCGGTGCCTTCGCCGATGTGAAGCCGATCCTCGACGCGATGGGCAATCCCGAAAAGGTGATTCGCGTCGGTGAGTCGGGCGCGGGGCAGATCGCGAAGGTCTGCAACCAGATGGTCATCGGCGGGACGCTCGCGGCGGTGAGCGAGGCATTCGCCCTGGCGCTGAAGGCAGGCGTCGATCCCTTTAAGGTCCGCGAGGCGCTGCTCGGGGGATTTGCGGCGAGCCGCGTGCTCGAGGTCCACGGCGAGCGGATCCTCCAGTCGAACTACCGACCGGGATTCCGCTCGACCCTCTACGGCAAGGATATGCGCGTCGCGGCGCAGACACTTGCGGAGAACGCCACGCCCGCGCCGGTCTCGGCCGTCGTGCAGGAACTTGTCGCCGCGCTGCTCGCGCGTGGACGCGGTGAACTGGACTACTCGGCGCTCGCCACGGTTCTGTTCGACCTGGCCGGAATTTCGGAGCGGAGCGAACCGTGATCCCGGCACGTCGCCACCTCGCGGACCGGTTTGGGGACCGTGCAGGCAGCGGTCGAGCATCTGCGGCGCCGTCCCCGACGTTCAAGCACGGACGACCGCGGCCCTGACATCCGGGAACGCTGAGGAGAAACGCATGCGAGCAGTTTCGTCAGCCCTGTGTGGGCT
>JACDBQ010000639.1 GCA_013694845.1 Acidobacteriota bacterium | reverse complement strand
GCGCGAGCTCGCGCTGGACCCGGCAAAAGTCAACGTGCACGGAGGGGCCATCGCGCTCGGCCATCCGATTGGCGCAAGCGGCGCGCGGGTCCTGACCACCCTTATCCACTCGCTGAGAGCTCGCGGTGGCGGCAGGGGGGCGGCGGCACTGTGCATCGGCGGCGGGATGGGCATTGCGATGATCGTCGAGGCGATGTAGTGCGGATTCGGCGCGCGGTGGTCGAGGCGATCGTCGGCCAGGCACGCGCCGAGACGCCGCGCGAGTGCTGCGGCCTGCTGATCGGATCCGGGGAGCTGATCGAGGCGCACGTCGCGGTCGCGAACACCCGCACGGGCACGGTCGCCTTTGCGGTCGATCCGGCGGGGCACTTTCAGGCGATCCGGAAAGCGCGCGCGTCTAGTCTCGCGGTGGTCGGTGCCTACCACTCGCATCCGCGATCGTCCGCGATTCCCTCGGAGACGGATGTGCGCGAAGCGAACGACCCGGATCTTCTGCACCTCATCGTCTCCCTGGTGGAACCGCAGCCGGTGGTGCGCGGCTACCGGATCCGGGACGGCGCGGTGCACGAGATCCCGCTGAGCGTGTGGTGACCGGAACCGCTATTGTCCGCCACCGTCGCGGATGCCCGGACGGACCTGCACGGTGGTACTGCCGCTGCCCACGACCTTGTCCTTCTGCTTCAGGCGGAACTCGACCTTGTAGTTGCCAGCGGTCTGGTAGATCCGGCTGACCGAGTACCGGCGGCGGATCTCGCTCGTGCCTGCCTCATATGGATCGCAATCCGCCGTGCTTTCCGTGCGCGTGTCATCGCCCCAGATCCATTCGATGGTCGGGCAATAAAATTCCGGGAAGTCGTCGGAACCCCCCTTGACATCTACCGAGACGAAGACTTTCAGGGGAGAAAACCCGGCCGCGGGATTCGCTTTGACCGAAATCGACGGCTTTTTCTTCTCCTGGCCAGCCGTGACCACCGTCGCGGCGAGCAGGAGCGCGCACGCCGAAACCGAAACCGAACGGAACAAAATTGCGGGGTTGCTCATCATGCTGTCCTCCCGGCGGCATGCGCCATTATAATCCCCAGCGCATGATCCTCAGCCCAGCTGTCCCTCTGTCCGTCACCGCGAACCCGGCATCCGAACTCGTCACCGAGCTCCTCGTCATCCCGGTCTTCGACGGTGATCCTCTGGAGGATGTGCCTGGCCTCGACGATGCGGCCGGCGGCCACATTCGCCGCGCGATCGAAGCGAAAGAGTTCCAGGGGCGGCCGTACGAATTCTTCGTGACTCCGCTTTCCGGCTGGAAGGCCGGACGGGTGGCGCTCGTGGGCGCCGGCAAGCGCGCCGAGCTCGATACCGAGCGTCTTCGCCGGGTCGCGACGGCGGGGGCGCTCGGCGCCAGGCAGCGGCGCGTCACCCGGCTCGCGTGGCTGGTACGCGGAGACATTCCCGCCGCTGCGGCGGTGCAGGCCTCCGCTGAGGGCCTGGGGCTCGCCCGGTTCAGCATCGATCAGTACAAGAGCAGTGAGAAGACCGGGCCGCCGGTAGAGGAGATCGTCATCGCGATCGCCGGCGGCGGCGATCTCGCCGCGGCGCTCGAACGCGGACGACTCCTCGCGGAGTGCTGCAACATGGCGCGAGACTTGTGCAACGAGCCGTCGAACGTGCTGACGCCCCGCGAGCTCGCCGGCCGCGCCTCGACGATCGCACGAGACACCCACCTCGACGTCGACGTCCTCGACGAACAGGCGCTCGAACGTCTCGGCATGGGGCTGCTGCTCGGCGTCGGCCGCGGGAGCGTGGAACCGCCGCGCGTGATCGTATTGACGCATACGCCGCGCGCGGGCACTGGATCGTCGGCGTCACCCGCCCCGGTGCTCGGCCTGGTCGGCAAGGGGATTACCTTCGACACCGGAGGCATCTCGATCAAACCTGCTGACGGCATGGAGCGGATGAAGACCGACATGAGCGGCGGGGCCGCCGTCATCGGTGCCATGCGGGCGATCTCGCTGCTGAATGCGCCCGTCAAGGTTATCGGGATCATCCCGGCGGCTGAGAACATGCCCGGCGGGCGGGCGATCAAGCCCGGCGACATTCTCACGGGCGCAGGTGGCAAGACCGTCGAGGTCATCAACACCGACGCGGAAGGCCGCCTGGTGCTCGGCGATGGTCTCTGGTACGCGCGCGAACTTGGCGCCACGCACCTTGTGGACGTCGCCACCCTGACCGGCGCATGCGTCGTCGCCCTGGGCAAGGTTGCGTCGGGCTTGTTCGGTCAGCCGGAGGAATGGGTCAGCGTCGTGAAGCGCGCGTCGCACGTCGCGGGCGACCGTTGCTGGCCGATGCCGCTCTACGACGAATATGCCGAACAGCTCAAGAGCGAGATCGCGGACATCATGAATTCAGGCGGGCGTCCGGCCGGGGCATGCACCGCCGCGATGTTCCTGAAGGAGTTCGCGGGCGGATTGCCCTGGGCACACCTCGACATTGCCGGAACGGCGTGGGCGGAGGACAACAAGCCCTGGCAACTCAAAGGCCCCACCGGGGTCGCGGTCCGAACGCTGGCCGAGCTGGCCTTCACCAGCGACGAGTGGAAGTAGCCGCGTCGACGACGTAGCGCAGGTCTTTCAGGCCTGCATCGCCAAACGGTGGGGAGTCCCTGCATGCCTGACTCAAACCCGGAGGTTCGGGAATCAACCCGGAACCGTCCCGTAGATTCAGAGTCTAATGAGGCAGATGTTCTTCGCCTTTCAGGAACCCGTCATGATACGGGTCGTTGTCGAACAGCCGGTTGAGTCCACCGGCGTCGCCGACGTGTTGCTCGGCGCGTTCGGTCTGACCGGTGCGTTGATCGTCGGAGCGCTTGCGCTCGGGCTCCTGTTCGGTGCTGTTCTGATCGGCGTAAAGAAGATGCGGGAGCGGTACAACCTCGAACCCGTCCCCGACTCCGAAGCCCTCAAGATCACCTAGCCGCGACGGTCTACACCGCGTTACACCGTCACGGCCCGGGCAACCGGATCCGGAATCGCACGGCGTCAGCGCGACAGCGCAGTCGACGCACCGCGCATCTTTTTGAGCGATTGCTGGTAGCGCACGACGGCGTCGAGCAACGCTTCCGCGATCTGCTGGCGATACGCACCGGTCTTGAGCAACGCCGCGTCCTGCTTGTTGGTCACGAACGACATTTCCGCGAGCACGCTCGGCATGGACGCGCCGATGAGCACCACGAAAGGCGCCTGCTTCACGCCGATGTCGCGCAACTGGGTGTTGCGGGACGACAGCCGCCGGACCATCGAGCGTTGCACCATCTCGGCGAAGTCGCGCGATTCATCGATCTTGTTGTTGAGCGCAATCGCCCTGACGATGTCGGGCAGCTTTCGCATCGACTGACCCGAGCCCGCGTTCTCTCGGGCGGCGACCGCCTCGGCGTCGGGATTACTCGCGAAGTTGAGGAAGTAGGTCTCGACTCCACGGGCCTTGCTGTTCCGGCTCGCATTCGCATGGATCGAGAGGAACAGGTCCGCCCCCTCGCGGTTGGCGATCCTGGTGCGTTCCTCGAGCGGGATGAAGACGTCCGTCGCGCGGGTCATCACCACGTCCACGCCCGCCTGCTTCTCGAGCAGCTTCTGCACGCGCAGTGCGATATCGAGCGTCAGCTCGGACTCGTCGACGCCGTTGGCCCTCGCACCCGGGTCGTGCCCGCCATGGCCGGCGTCAATG